>JALTNS010000068.1:0-11786 GCA_027000565.1 Rhizobiaceae bacterium
CCCATGGCCCGCACCGGCTTAAATCCACTAACAGATATTTCGTATATGAATTCGCTCAATAAATTGATTAAAAAAACCCGACCGGATTTTGTTCTGACCTACACCATCAAGCCTAATATCTGGGGAGGCTTTGCCGCTGCACTCAACAGGGTTGCCTCCGCATCGATGATCACCGGTCTTGGATTTGCTTTTACCGATATTTCCAGCATGAAAAAACGCGTCGTCAGGAAAATAGCCGCCAGGTTGTATCGTTTAAGCACTGCCGCCAATGAAAAAGTAATTTTTCAAAACCCCGATGATCGCGATGATTTTATCAAGGCCGGTTGCCTGGCAAAACCGTCGAAAGCCCGGCTGGTCAATGGTTCCGGCGTTGATACCGCGCATTTTTCACCCGCGCCTCTACCAGATGGGCCCGTATTTTTGATGATTTCCCGCCTGCTTGGAAACAAGGGCGTTCGCGAATATTGCCGGGCGGCAGCGCGGGTTAAACAGCAAATTCCCGAGATGCGATTTTTGCTGGTCGGTTATAGGGATGAAGGCCCGGACGGAATCAGAGAGGAAGAATTGCTGAGCTGGACGGATGCCGGCGTTGAATTTCTTGGCTCCAGTGTTGACGTGCGCCTAGAGATATCCATGGCCAGCATTTATGTGCTGCCATCCTACCGGGAAGGCACACCGCGCTCGGTTCTCGAAGCAATGTCAATGGGACGAGCGATTATCACCAGCGATGCGCCAGGATGCCGCGAAACCACCACGGATGGTGTGAATGGATATCTTGTGCCGGTTCGTAATGTGGATGCTCTGGTTGAAAGGATGGTCTGGTTGGCTGAAAACAAGTCAAAACGCAAAACCATGGGCGCTGCCAGCCGGAAAATCGCGGTTGAAAAATACGACGTTCATCAGGTAAACAGAATGCTGTTGGAGCATCTGAATATTCCATGATCAAACGCATTCTTGATATTGTCTTGAGTTTGGCTGCCCTGTTGCTGTTTGCACCGCTGATGATGATCGTTGGATTGATTATCGCAATCAAGATAGGCCGCCCGATATTATTCTTTCAGCATCGACCGGGGTTGAATGAATCCCCGTTTGTCATGGTCAAGTTTTGCACGATGAAAGATATTCGTGATGCGAATGGTCAGCCGTTGCCTGATGGTGAGCGAATTACCGGATTTGGGAAATTTCTCCGCTCAACCAGTATCGATGAATTGCCGGAACTGTGGAATGTACTGAAAGGGGATATGAGTTTGGTTGGGCCGCGCCCTTTGTTGATGGAATATATTCCGCTATACAGCGCTGAACAGCGCCGCCGCCATGAAGTGCGCCCCGGCATTACCGGTTGGGCGCAGGTGAATGGTCGTAATGCACTTAACTGGGAAGACAAATTCGCACTCGATGTGTGGTATGTCGACAATCGTAGCATCTGGCTGGATATGCGAATTTTGTGGCTGACGATCAAAAAGGTGCTGCTGCGCGATGGAATTTCAGCCGAGGGTGAGGCGACTATGAAAAAATTTACCGGGCAAAAATCAGCGGAGCCGGAATGAAATATCTGACCTTGGTGGGCGCAGGCGGGCATGGCCGAATTGCCGCAGATTTAGCGGCAGTTTTGGGCTATGGGCCGATAGAGTTTCTCGACAAAAACTGGCCGGATATGCAAAAAAACGAAATTTGGCCGGTGATTGGCAAGCCGGATGAGGCGGCATTGGCAAAAATCGCCCAATCGGCCGCTGATGTGTTTGTTTCTGTTGGAGATAATAGAGCGCGGCAGCAAATTTCTCAAATTTTGACCGGGGCTGGCAAGCCATGCCTGATACATCCATCGGCAAATATATCTCCCAATGCAAAAATTGGCGACGGCACAATTGTTGTAGCCGGAGTTGCCGTCAATTGCTTTGCAACTATTGGCGATGGTGTGATATTGAATACGGCTTGCACCGTTGATCATGATTGTCGGATTGACGACTTTGTTCACATTTCTCCGGGCGTTAATCTGGCCGGTAATGTGTCGGTTGGTGCGCGCAGTTGGGTTGGCATCGGCGCGATAGTTAAAGAGGGTATTGTTATTGGCCGGGATGTGATGATTGGTGCGGGTGCCGTGGTTGTCAACGATGTGGCTGATGGTTCCAAGGTCGTGGGTGTTCCTGCCCGCGCTATGTAAAGGCATTTTAAGTGACTGATTCTACGATCGGCAAATGGCCGAATTATTCTGAAGCCGAAATCAAAGCTGTCGTCAAAGTGCTGGAAACCGGTAAAGTAAACTACCAGAATGAAAAAGATGGCGAAGGCCGAAAATTTGAGAGCGAGTTCGCGAAATTTGCCGGTTCAAAATATGCCATTGCGGTTGCCAATGGCACAGTGGCATTGGACCTTGCGCTTTACGGGCTCAAGATCAATTCAGGCGAGGTCATAGTTCCGGCACGCAGTTTCATAGCGTCTGCATCCTGTGTGGTGAATGCCGGTGCCACGCCGATTTTTGCCGATGTGGACCGCGACAGCCAGAATATTACCCCAAATACTGCTGAATCTCATATCAATGAAAATACCCGCGCTATCATTCTGGTTCATCACGCGGGCTGGCCTTGCGATATGGACGGTTTTAAGAAGCTGGTTGAAGGCACCAATATCAAACTGATTGAAGACTGTGCGCAGGCCCATGGGGCCAAATATAAAAAACATCCGGTCGGTGGGCTTGGTGATGTCGGTGCCTGGTCATTTTGTGCGGACAAAATTATGACCACCGGTGGTGAGGGCGGTATGGTTACCTGCAATGATGAGGCCATGTGGGGGCGCATGTGGTCGTTCATGAACCACGGAAAAAACAAGGAAAAATCTGAAAAAAATCATGGGGATGGCAAGTTTCACCGGGTCCACGACACCATAGGAACCAATTGGCGGTTGACTGAAATGCAGTCCGCAATGGGTGGTGTTCAGTTGCAACGGATGCCGGAGTGGCATCGTCAGCGTACAGAAAATGCCATTAGGATTATCGATACTTTGAAAGAACGATCCGACCTGTTTCGGGTGCCAGAATTTCCCGATGAAATTGAACATGCGTTTTACAAATTATATGCGTTTACTCACAATGCGGCATACCGCGATAAGCTGTTGAAACATATGATGGAACTGGATACGGGTTGCCAGATGGGCAGTTCGCCGGAAATTTACCGCGAAAAGGCATTTGGTGAGCAGCCTTCTATCGAAGATTCGGTTGCGCGTGCGTTGGGTGATACATCGATCATGTTCAGGGTTCATCCCGGTGCCAATATCGATATTGTGATTAAAGCTCTGGAAACATTGAATGCCGCCGATTTCAAGTCCTGATGCTCGCCCAAAGGAACAAAAACGCAATGTGATTTTGTACATTGGCGCATTTGAACTGCCCGACAAAAATGCTGCTGCACAGCGGGTGCTGTCGAATGCCCGGTTGTTTCAATCGCTTGGTTATGAAGTCATTCTTGTCGGTCGCAACAGGGCAGCTGATATGTCTGACGATGAGATCAGGGTTGTTTCGTATCCGGACATTGAGTTTGAATGTTGGGAGACTGCCTACCCAAACAGCACAAAAGCATGGTTTCGCCAGATTGTATCGGCTCGCTCGATAGAGGGGAGGGCGATGGAGCGGGTTGGAGACAGGCTCTTTGCTGTGATTTGCTACAATTATCCGGCAGTTGCGCAGTTGCGGCTCAAGTGGTTTGCAAACCGGCTTGGTGGATTTGGAATTGCAGATGTAACCGAATGGTATCAGACTTTGCGGGCCAACAGAATATCCGCTGTTGTTAAAAACATCGATACCTGGGCGCGTATGCGGTTGATAAATTTTCGCATGGACGGATTGATAACCACCAGTCCGTTGCTAACTCGCTACTATAAGGGTCGTATTAACGCTTTGGCCGAGTTGCCGACACTGATTGATTATCAAAAACCACAAGGAGCCAAATTTAGAGCTTCAAATACAGGCGGAGCAAAAAGGTTGTTTTTTGCTGGCGCAATTTTTGACCCCAATGCACTGGCTTCAGAAAAAGGGGGCCTGAAAGACCGGTTGGACTGGGTTATTGAGTTGCTGGCCGAAGCACATTCAAAGGGAGCAGAGTTCCAACTGGAAATGTTCGGTGTGGCGCGCGATGAGTATTTGCGTATCTGCAAACATCATGCAGGTATTGTTGAAGAACTTGGCAGCAAATTAATGTTCCATGGTCGCCAGCCGCGAAAAGAGTTGCTGAAAGTTCTGGTGCAATCTGATTTTTCGATATTTTTGCGCAAGGAAATGCGAGTGGTGCTGGCCGGATTTCCAACAAAATATTCTGAATCGGTAGCCTATGGCACGCCGGTAATTACAAGCGGGCTGGAAAATCTCCTGCCCTATATGGATGAGGGAAAAAACAGTATAAGGATTGAATATAGCGAAAAAGATGCAGCTGTTGAGCGACTTGTTGAGGTGCTTGGATGGCCGCAGGAGGAGGTACAATCAATGAAAGAACATTGTTTGAAATCCAACAAGTTTCATTTCAGTTCATTTCAGACGGAAGCCCGGCAACTGTTCACAACACTGGAAAATCTTTCCTGATATGCTGCCACGATTGATCCGATTGATGAAATTGCCATTTCACCTGATTTTTGCGCGGCTGTTTCCGGTGCAATATGCGCGTTATATTGGTGTGAAGATTCAAGGCCAAGTGAAGATATATGGCAGTTCCTACGCAATGTTTGGTTCTGAACCCTATCTTGTGACGTTGGGCGACAACGTGTTTATCAGTCTCGAAACGCAGTTTGTAACCCACGATGGCGGTGTGTTGCCATTTCGCAAAGAAATTCCCGATCTTGATCTGGCTGCACCGATATCGGTCGGATCGAACACATTTATTGGTACAAAAGTGCTGATCCTCAAGGGTGTAACTATCGGCGAAAATTGCGTTATCGGAGCAGGGTCCATCGTGACCAAATCGGTTCCGGATGATTGCATTGCTGCGGGCAATCCGGCGCGGGTTATAAAAAAGACCGATGAATATCTGGCGCAAGCAAAGTCTGCATCGCTGAAGATCGGACATCTGCCGGAAATGGAAAAACACGCAATGTACAAGAAGATATTCAATGTGGAGTAACGTCACTCGGTTTTATCCACTATGGGTGATAGTTCCTTATATACTCATTGGTGTATTGTCGAGCATCTGGGGTGCCTTTGAGTATGCTGGTTACGACAAGAATTCTGTACTTCTTTACATCGGCGCCTTTCTGATACTGTTTTCTTTTGGATACAGCATTGGAGTTCACTCAGGTCTTCCGGTAAACAGGGATTTATCCCTTCAGGAAAAGAAGCAAATTGTCGGTGGGTTGTTCAGGTTTTGTGCGGTAATTTCCTTTGTTTATTTGAGTTTTGAGTTTGCGATGGCTCTGTTTTCGGGCAACCTCAATATAAATCTGACGACGACAGGTAGCGCCTATATTAACTCTTATGAAGGGCTATCGAGGAACTCCGGCAACTATAGCATCCGCTTTTTGATCTCATCTCTTGCGGCATTGCCAATGTTTGTTTGCGTTGTGTGGGGGGTGTTTTATTTCAAAAAACTGGAGTTAATTTGGAAAATAGTTGTTATTTATGTGATTGTTATGACAATCGCTGTGTTCACTGTGGGTACTGGAAAACAAAAACAGCTTGGTGATCTTATGATCTACCTGTTTGCGATCTGGGGTATCAAGATGGCGTCGGAAAGCCGGGTCAAGCTAAAGAATGTGCTGGCAATCGCAGCTGTAATGTTGGTCGGAGTTGGGTTGATGTTGACGCTGCTCGGATCACGCTATGCGGCCATCGGCGTGAACTCTGATACTATTAACGAGGGGATCCATGCGTTGATATATTTCAAACAGGATTCCTACATAATGAAATTATTTGGGCAGAATCTGGGTTTTGCCATATCCATGCTGTCCGGATATCTTGGTCAAGGGTATTATGGCTTAAGTTTGGCCATGGAACAGGATTTCACCTGGACAGCGTTTGGCGGCAGTTCCTATTCATTTTCTGTGATTCTAAATCAGTTATTTGGATTTCCATTTCTGGTTGAACAAAGTTACCCCTATCTGGTGGGTGATAATACGGGCTGGGCAGAAACCAAATGGCATTCTGTATTTGCGTGGTTCGCGTCAGATTTTACATTCCCCGGCACTCTTGTGTTGTTTACCTTTGTGGCGTTCATTTATGGCCGTACATGGAAAGAAGCCGTAAGCAATGGAAATCCGTTTTCAGTGTTGCTGTTTTGTCTGCTATCGGTCGGGATAATTTACATCCCTGCCAATAACCAGCTTATGCATTCGCCAGGTGGCCTCTTCACGCTGATTGGAATTGTTGCGTTGTATTTCTTATTTCGCGCCTCTTTTAATGAACCTGTAGAAGATTACGAAGCTGTGGAAGTTGCTGCCAGTTGATAGTCGCAATATTCTTTTTGAGTCACAATTTGCAACAATCCTTTTTCCCTCGCCCTGGCAGCTTCGCTCAACACGATCTCCATTATCTCCAGTGTTGCGGGTGCTGAGGCGATATTTTCCGGGTGAGACCAGAAATGAATCACTCCGCCGTTGGTCCCAGCCTTTTCAAATATAGAACGGATTCTCATTCGGCTTGCAATAACCGGTATCAGGTTTCGAATGCCGGATTTCCAGTTGATGAAATAGCCCGCCGGAATCTCAACCGGGCTGGCCGGAGGAGGGCACAATTCAGGACCATGGAAAAGATTAATCTCGTCGAGAATTCTTGATACCTTTGTTCCCGGCCTGACCAGTCGATAGCCTGCAATGCCTGCTTGTTGGAGCACGTCAATGTGACCCAAACCACCACGTGGGTAAATAAAGGTCTGCCCGTCGATATCGGGGCAAAATGTCAGGTCAAGTTTTGCCTGTGCGCCATCCATTTGATCAAACGGCGTATGGGTGCCACCATGGCACCCGATTTCGTGGTCAATTGCGGCATTACGAACATTTCTTACCGCCCAATTGCCGGACCAGCCATCCTGTGAACCGTTGAAAATATCTTCATAGGCATTTTTTACATAGGGAAATCTATCCAGAAGCAAGTCCCAGTCGCTGTTTTCCAGTTCGGACAAGCTCTTTTGAAACAGGCCGACAAAAGCGAATGTTGCGGCAATGTTGTTCGTATCCAGCAGGCCCAGAATGTCGTCATAGGCTTTTTCCAGCCGGTCTTTTCCGAGGGTTTTTTCATGATCGCGGGTGAGTTTGTCGGCAATTCCCCACTTGCCTTCGCAATCCAGAGACAGAATAAATTTTGTTTTCATTACACGGTGTCCGAATCCAGATAGCTGATGTACCAATCATCAAGCAATATCATGTCTGGGCTATTGGGCGACAGGTTTCTGGCGCCAAAATTGATCTCGATTGGGCGCAGCCTGTTTGGCAGGTTAAAAAAACCGGCATTGCGGAAAGCCTGCCGGTTAGCTGAGTGTGGCAGGCACCAGCTGAGAACCACATCGGCATTTTTTTCGGACTGATAGTTGACCATTGCAGCGATCAGTCCGGGCAGCAGTTTCGGTGTACCAAACGCATCAAGAATATAGCCGATATTTCCGCCATGTTTTTCCGCAACTGAACCGATAACATAGGCCTGATGGTCGTCGGTTAAAACAACATAATCATTGTCTGGTTTGTCAAAAATTCGCCAGTTCAGATAGTCGCTGCTGCGTACAAGACAAGTGCTGTTTTGAGGGATGGTTGCGGCTTGGGCTTTATTTGCCCGTTCATCGAATCGGGTGATCTGATTGCTATTTCCCGGTTTGGCAGAAAATGACGGCAATTTGAAATCCGGGAATGATTTCAGCAGCTTTCTGCCAAAATAAGCGGAACGAACCGGCCTTACCAGATAAGGTGCGGTTCCCAAGTTGGTCCAGCCCAACCGGCCGAAAAAGCCTCGCGCGGATTGCGAGTTGGGAAAGCCGTAAATTACATCACCATTATTGCTTTTGTAAAATTCTTCCAGCAGATGGCTGAAAACACCCTGGCCGCGGGCTTTTGGTGAAACTATGGTATCCATCGATTGATAGGCAAGGAACTGATTGCCAGAGTTATTTTGAAACCTGCCGGGCTGAAATCCGTTGATGCCAACTATTTCACCTTCGCCGGTTCGGCAAACCGCAACCAGTCCCGGGCCTGCCGGGTTATTCTGAAATTTCCATTTTAAAATTCCCGCATCAATGGCCGTAATCTGATGGGGCAGGAGAATGCGGTAAGCCTGTTCGATTTTATCATCGAACTCCTGAACAGAATAAGTCAGTTTCATCGCCATTTCTACTGTTCCTGGCTCAATTTTTGGGTTTGAATTTTATACATGGCGTAGGTGCCGGGCAGTGCAATGAGTGAGTAAGCTATAGCTGCGACCATGGATATTGCTGCGAACTGCGGCACAGTTGAGAGGTTGGCAAAAATATTGCCTGCCATCTGGATGGTAACAATCATCGCGGCGCCTGAAACGCCGGCAACGGCAAATATTAAAAGCATCCGTGGCGGTATCAGGCTGCGATCCCAAATTAAAATGTAAACAAGTTGCATCAACACATATGAAGCGGCACCAATTGATGTTCCTGCAGCAATGCCGGCAACGCCCATAAATTGCATCAGATAGAGACTTGCAAGCACATTGATGATAGCCGATATGGCACCAATAACCAGCGGCGCAATGGTTCTTTGATCGGAATAAAACAACCGGTTGAAAACTTCTCTGATTGCAATGAATAACATGCCAATCGCATAGAATTTCAATACTTCGGCGGTGGCTGTGGCATCAGCGGGGCTAAAGGCCCCACGTTGAAAAATAATGCTGACAATATCAATGTTTAACATGACGCTCAATATGGCCAGTGGCGTTGTCAGCAAAACAACAATTGCGATGCCGTAACTGAGCACTTTGCGTGTTTCGCGATTATTCTTGCTGGCAAGGCTTGATGAAAGGTGTGGAAATATAAAATAGGAAACAATCAGGGAAAAAAGCCCGGAAAAGAACAGCGACAACCGGGCGGCATAACTCAAATGAGAGATTGCCCCCCCTTCAAATCCTGAGCTTAGAACCAGGTCAATTATGATGTTGATCTGGTCGAGGAAGACACTGAAAAAAACCGGTACTGAGACAATAAGCAATTCGCGTACAAATCGGGGGGAAAGCGGGGTGCCGAGGTTTATTCGATAATAGGCGCGCGCCAAATATCCGTGTAACGGGGCCTGCACCACCCAGCCAACAACAGCGACCACAGCGACCAGAATGATGCCACCGTAAACCATTGAAAGCAGCAGGCCGAAAATTACCAGAACATTGTTGATGAGTGGTACTGTCATTGGCCAGATGAAAGACTTGTTCGATTGTTGAATGGCATTTTGCAAGCCGACCCAACCGGAGAAAACAAAACCAATCGCGAGTATTCGGGTCAGCGTCACTGCAAGTGACTTTACCTGTGAGCTTGCTCCAGGCGCAGAAAGGTTTACCAGAGTATCGGCAAAAACCATGCTAAACGCACTTAACCCAAGAGCGATTGCTGCATAGATTACAATTGCATTGTTGATAATGGTTTGCGGAGAACTGCTTTTGTTGTGCAGTGAGCGGGTGTAAATCGGTAGAAATACGAGTCCGATGGTTGCGAAAAATCCGGCAAATACCAGTCCTGGAATGGCGTTGGCAATAAAATAGGCGTCAGTGCTGTTACCGGCCCCAAAAACGAATGACAAGAGCACATCTTTGCCAAATGCGGCAACCTTGGCCAGAATGGTCAGGATAGCAACAATTCCGATTTGCCCGATAAGGGTTTTACCCATTGTCCGGCCTTCCAGATTTGCCGTACTTGCAAAGGCGGACTGACTTCAAGTCTTGTGCCAGACCGTGCGGTTCACATAATCGGTGTAACTTAACACAATACGTGCCAATTGTTTAGAAACCGGGCCTGCCTGATAATCAGGAATGACCGGAAACACCTGGCTATTGCGATCATGCTGTGAAACCACGACTTTTACAGCTTCCAAAACCCGGTCTTTTTTTAAACCAGACATCACAAGGGTGCCTTCGTCCATGCCTTCCGGGCGTTCGTGGGCGTTTCGAATTGTCACCGCCGGCAGGTTCAGCAATGAGGCTTCCTCGGTGATCGTGCCGCTGTCGGACAAAATGCAATAGGCGGATTTTTGTAGCTTGATGTAGTCGAAAAAACCAAATGGCGGCAGAAAACGGATCATCGGATTATCGAGCACATATTCATCGAGCCGTTTCTGGGTGCGTGGATGGGTGGAAACAACAACCGGGAAATTGTAGGTGGCGGCAAGGCTCTGCAGGGTGTCGAGCAGGTTGTCGAGATTATCCTTGTAGTCAATATTCTCCTCGCGGTGGGTACTGACAATGAAAAACCTGCCGTCTTCAAGTTCGAGCTTTGACAAAATATCGGACGCTTCGACTTTTGGTTCGAATTTTCTCAGCACTTCCTCCATATGAGAACCGGTCTTGATGATGGTCTCCGGGCGAATCCCTTCAGCAATCAGATAGCGCCGAGCGTGTTCGGTCAGTACCAGATTTATGTCGCTGAGGTGATCCAGCACCTTGCGGTTCAGTTCTTCCGGCACTCTTTGGTCAAAACAGCGATTCCCCGCCTCCATATGAAAGACCGGCACCTGTCGGCGTTTGGCAGCAATCACTGCCAGACAGGTATTGGTATCACCGTAAAGCATGATTGCGTCGGGCTGTTCTTTTTCCAGCACCTCATCAGCCGCCGAAATTACATTGGCGATGGTTTTTGCGGCACTTTCGCCGGCAACTCCGAGGAAGTGATCAGGTTTGCGAATACCGAGGTCGTCGAAAAAAACCTGATTGAGTTCATAATCATAGTTTTGTCCAGAATGCACCAAAACATGGTCGAACTGTTTATCGAACTCGGATATCACGCAGCACATTTTAATCAGTTCCGGTCTTGTGCCGACCATTGTCATAACTTTCAGCATCAACGGCGGTCCTTTACGAATTCTAGTTTTAGCAGCAACGATTTTGTAGCCTCTACATCCAGCCGCCGAGTGTTATGGGAAGTGAAATCATCCATCATTGATAGTTCTTTTTGACCATCTGAAAAATATTTGGCGTAATTCAAATCGCGATTATCGGCAGGAATGCGGTAATATTGCCCAAGGTCTTCCGCCTTGGCCATTTCTTCGCGCGAGATCAGTGATTCGTATAGTTTTTCGCCATGGCGTGTGCCGATAATCTTGATCTTGTTATCTTTTTGGTAAATGTCCAGTAGCGCTTCTGCCAGGTCACCAACTGTTGAAGCGGGCGCTTTTTGAACAAAAATATCGCCCTGCCGGGCATTTTCAAACGCGTATAAAACCAGTTCCACTGACTCTGCCAATGACATCAGGAATCGGGTCATTTTCGGGTCTGTGATGGTTATTGGTTTGTCTGATGTTATTTGCTCAACAAATAGTGGAATAACTGAACCGCGCGAGGCCATCACATTTCCATAGCGGGTTGCACAAATAATAGTATCGCTTGATGACAGCATTCGGGCTTTGCCGACCAGTATTTTTTCAGCCATTGCCTTGGAAATCCCCATTGCGTTGATGGGGTAAACTGCCTTGTCGGTGCTCAAAACGACCACTCGCTCGACCTTGTTGGCAATGGCGGCCATGAGCACATTTTCAGTCCCAAGCACGTTGGTTTTAACCGCTTCCATTGGGTAAAACTCGCAGGATGGAACCTGTTTTAGTGCAGCAGCGTGAAAAACATAATCGACCCCGGACATGGCCTGGGAAATGCTGTCGAT
>JALTNS010000068.1:11796-25705 GCA_027000565.1 Rhizobiaceae bacterium
CACCGATATAAAACTTCAGTTTGTCATTTGCCAATGCGATGCGCATCTCTTCCTGTTTTTTCTCATCGCGGCTGAAAATCCTGATTTCGCCAATATCAGATTTGAGAAACCGCTCCAGCACGGCGTTTCCAAACGAGCCGGTACCGCCGGTTATCATCAGAGTTTTATTGGTGAACATGGTCAGTTTCCTGCAGGCAATTGTTTGGATTTATACATTTTTTCAACTAGTGTTTGCCAATCTGGTGGTATGTAACCGGTCTCTTTTCGAAATCGGTCGGAATTCAGGGATCGGTCAATCTGGACTTTCCCGTCTGCAATAATGTCGATGTCCTTGCCATATACCTGACGGATTAATTTTAACAAATCATGTTTGGAAATTGGATTGGCCGAAAGATTGTAAAGCCCGTGAAGGGCAGGGCCTGATAGCACATGGTGATGCAGAATATCTGCAATCTCTATAGTTGGAAAACCGGAAAATATAGCGTTGGTGTAACCATAAACTGAATTTTGTTGAGATAAAAACCAGTTCACCAATTGGTAATTCGACTGTAGTTCGTGACCAATGATTGATGTGCGAAGGGTCAACACATGTTTTTCTTCCCGCACCTCACCGAGATATTTTGACATGCCATACAAATCAGACACGCCAAGTTCTGCATCATCTGAATAGTTGCCCTCGTCGCCAGAAAACACACAGTCTGTGCTGAATTGTATCAGCCTGGCACCAACATCCCGGCAAAGCATCGAGAGGGAGTGTGGAAATAGTCCATTGATTGGAATAATCTTTAATGGATCAGATGCTTCAGGGCGTTGTTTAATTAAACCTGTGCAGTTGATTATAACTTCCGGAGATACACTGTTTATCACCTGTTCCAATGCAGGCTGGTCGAGGACATCAAGGTTGGTAACAACGTTTTTGTTCATGCATCTTGCTGGATTCCGGGGCTTGCGGACAGTTCCGGTGACCTGATATTCTGAAAGAGCATCAAGGCTGGAAAATATTACGTTACCAAACATGCCATTTGCGCCAAGGACCAAAATTTTCAAAACGTCCAATCCCCCGCATAGCGTTGTTCGACAAGTGTTGTGGCAACCAGGCCGTTATTCAACAATCATAGTAGTTTCGATACCAATCAACAAATCGCGCCACACCATCTTTTACAGATGTGTTGGGCCGATAGTCTACTGCACTGACCAGTTTTGAGGCATCAGCAAAAGAATCCGGCACATCACCCGGTTGCAATGGCAGCAATTCGCGAATGGCCTTTTTGCCAACGGCCTGTTCAATAGCCTCAACATATTCAACCAGATTTACGGGATTATTGTTGCCGATATTGAACAGCCGATAGGGGGCGTTCGATGTGGCGGGGTCCGGATTGCTGCTGTCCCAGTCCGGATTTTCTTTTGCTATATCTTCGCTGACACGAATTACTCCTTCGACAATATCGTCGATGTAGGTGAAATCGCGGGAATGATTGCCCTGATTGAACAGTTTGATCGGTTTGCCTTCAATGATGTTTTTGGTGAACAAAAACAGCGCCATGTCCGGGCGGCCCCAGGGGCCATAAACGGTGAAAAACCGCAATCCTGTTGTGGGCAGCCGATAAAGGTGGCTATAGGCATGGGCCATCAATTCGTTGGCCCGTTTGGTCGCTGCATAAAACTGCAATGGGTGATTGACCCCATGATCTTCTGAAAACGGCATTTTGGTGTTGGCACCATAAACGCTGGAAGAACTGGCATAGGTGAAATGGGCAATTTTTGAGTTTCGGCAGGCTTCGAGCAGATTGGTGAAAGCCACAATGTTGCTTTGCACATAGGCATGCGGGTTGATCAAACTGTAACGCACTCCGGCTTGCGCTGCCATGTGTACAACCCGGTCAAACTGGTTTTCAGTAAAACATTTTGTAATCGCCTCGTTGTCAGCCAGATCAGCACGGATGAACTGATATTTGCCACTGCTGGCGGCGGCAGTCTTTTCAAGTTCCTGCAGCCGTGATTCCTTGATTTCAGGGTCGTAATAGTCATTGACCACGTCAAACCCGACCACGTCACGGCCTCGCTCAAGCAGGGTTTTGGCGATTTGAAAGCCGATAAATCCGGCTGTTCCCGTGACCAGCCAACTGCGCGGTTCGGATGTAATTTCTGACATTTATAACTTCCTGTTTACAATCGCCAGTCGGCGCTGCCTTTTGGCAATATGCTCTTTAGATCAAATAGAACTGACGGCTGTTTTCCAAGGCTCTGGACATAGGCTCCGCCATCTTCGACAAATCTGCTGTGGCCTACGGCCACAATGACACCGTCATAGGCCCCTTCGTCCGGTTTTTCGATGAGCGAAATGCCATATTGAGATTTAGCTTCTGCCGGATCGGCCCAGGGATCACAGACTTCCACATCAATTAAATAGGATTTCAACTCATCAACAATGTCGGTAATGCGGGTGTTGCGCAAATCGGGACAATTTTCCTTGAATGTGAGGCCCATGATCAAGACTCTGGCATCTTTGACCGCGATGTCTTTTTCCAGCATTTTTCGCAACATCTGGTTTGCCACATAGGCACCCATACCATCATTGATCCGCCTTCCGGCCAACACCACTTCCGGGTGGTAACCAACGGTTTGTGCCTTGTGGGTCAGATAATACGGATCAACCCCGATGCAGTGCCCGCCGACAAGACCGGGACGAAACGGCAGAAAATTCCACTTTGTACCGGCCGCTTCCAGCACGTCCATTGTGTCAATATCGAGCCGGTTAAAAATTAGCGATAACTCATTGATCAAGGCAATATTGAGGTCGCGCTGGGTGTTTTCGATCACCTTTGCCGCTTCGGCAACCTTGATTGAGGCAGCCTTAAATGTTCCGGCAGTGATTATTTCACTGTACAATTTGTCAACTTTTTCGGCTATTTCCGGTGTCGAACCTGAGGTGACTTTAAGAATCTCGGGAAGCCGGTGTTGTTTGTCCCCCGGGTTGATGCGCTCGGGGCTGTAACCGGCATAAAAATCGGTGTTGAATTTAAGACCAGACACCTGTTCAATCACCGGAATACAGTCTTCCTCAGTGGCACCTGGATAGACCGTACTTTCGAATATTACCAAATCGCCCCTGGAAATAACCTGCCCGACCAGATTAGACGCTTTTAACAGCGGCGTTAAGTCTGGTCTTTTGTGACCGTCAATCGGGGTGGGAACAGTAACAATATAGATTGAGCAGGATTTGAGATCGTCAGGGTTGACCGAAAAGCTCAAATGAACAGCGTCATTCAGTTCCTGCGGTGTGGTTTCAAGGGTTGAATCCACGCCCGCTTCGAGTGCCTTGATACGTTGGTGATTGATGTCATATCCGATAACCGGCCGTGTTTTTCCGAATTCTGCAGCCAATGGCAGGCCCACATAACCGAGGCCGATAATCGCGATTTTCTCTTGAACAGTCTTGGGCATTATATTCTCTTTTTTGGCTTGACTTGCACCTGTATCCTCATGTGCGGGAACATATCAAGTTTTAATCATCAGGAGCGCCAAATTGGCGCCCCTGATTACCAGATTTGCCCTGGTGCTCACGGTTGGGTGGTTTTATTTTCAATTGGTCGGTACAAAATTGCTACCAGGGTAATAAACCCGGCCATCACAGCAAGTACCCAAGACTGCCAGAACGAATGCGATACTATTGCAAACAGCAATAGCATGCTGACGCCGCCAATTACCGCCGGCTGACTTTCTGCTGGTAATTTACGGGTATATTGCCAGCCGAAATAGACCATACCGACTATGCTCAAGATACCGGCGGCCCCGATATCCAGCCAAATCTGCAAAATCATATTGTGGGGGTGTATGACCTTTTGTGATTGCGCATATATCGTCGATATGATGATATTCCCCGTGTATCTTGCACTGTCTATTCCGTTGCCAACCAACGGGGATTCAACGATTTTTCTTGCAGCGCTGTCCCAAATGTCTGCTCGGATGAGCAATTTCTGGATACCGACATTTGCGCTCGATGCCGCCCAATAGCTCATCTGTTGAAAAAACAACTGATATAGCCATGGAGCCGTAGCCAATAGAATTGCGGTTGATCCAAATACAATATTGGTGACAAGACGTGGGGCCAACAGTGCCAATATATAGACGCTCAATGCGATTGGCATCCCAAACTGAACGGTTTCGCTGGTGACCTGAACAGCCGGATGCCACACGCCGCTCCAAAAGGCCGCACCAACCACGCTGAAACTTAAAATAATGACCGTGCCGCAAAGCAGGATTGTCGACAAGATTGAAGTGAAACGCCTGGTAACACCGGCACCAACCAGAAAAACAAGAACGGAAGCAACTTCAAGTGCCCGGTTTAATTTGCGGGCTTCAACGAGACCATATTGACTATCAAGAAAAAGGACAAAGTCGGACTTGGCCCAGTATGAAACGCTAATTATCAATATCAGGCAAAGCAATACGCCTGCCATTAGATATTTTGACAGCCTGTTGCGGTCAATTTCCATGTAATTGGAAAAGGCATAAATCAAGAGGACAAAAATACCCAGCAACAGGGCCGGTTTTGATGTTATGCGGTAAACTTCGGAACTAATGAGCGCCGAGGGTATGGCATAAAATCCCGCTAAAACGACAAAAATCAAAAACAAGATTGCAATTGGCTGGCGCATAGCCACCTTGAACCGTTCCCACACCGCAGGACGGACAATCAGTCTGATCAAAACCAGAACTGTGATTACGACAATTGGTAATTGCAACGATTTTCTGCCGATGAGCGTTGCAATCGGCAGAATAAATCCGAGACAAAATATAAACGCAAAAAAGAACAGACCATCGGCGGTGATTTTTCGTCGGGTTGGTTTGGTGGTATCGTTCATCAATGGCTGTATTTGTCTATCTGCAATAAGAGGGGGCGAGGCAAATGGTGTTCTAGTATTTTTTAGGTTGGCAGTGATCAGTTCGCTGCACATCCCGACAAAATTATGGCGTTGATACTTTATTCGAATTGCCAAGCCAAGGCCGGTTTCGATAAATTTGCCAGCGGAGACCACGAATATAGTGTGGCAATTATTAACCCTGTTTGACCACGATCAATTGACCATTGAAAATAGCTGTTATTTAATGAACATAAGTTGATTTTTCTTGAAAATTCCCGGAAGTGCGCGTTAGCAATTCTTGCCGGAATGTGGGGTAATAATATGAGTTATAAAGCTTTGGTCTTTGGAGTGCCATTGGCATTGGTAGCTGTCGTTGGAGCAAATGCCAGCGAGAATATTGTCGCAGAACCTGAGCCAATGGAATATGTCAAAGTTTGTGATGCCTTTGGTAAAGGGTTTTTCTATATTCCGGGCACGGAGACCTGCCTGAGATTTAACGGCTATATTCGTTCCGAGTTCATTTATACAGACAATGGCGCGGTGGAGACCACTGACTGGCGCTACCGTGGTCGTCTAAACGTTGATGCTCGGAATGATACTGACTGGGGTATGCTAAAGTCCGTACTTCGCTTTCAGGGCAATGGCCGCGGTGGTGGTGATGGCAATTTGGAAATCACCAAAGCAATGGCTTCTTTAGGTGGCCTGAGTTTCGGATACAGTACAATATTTTTCTCTAATGTGCATGATGACGGATGGCAGAAAGCTGCTTTTGATGCCTATTATCTGGATGATGAGGCTGTCTATCTTCAATACACTTATGAATTTGAAGGTGCCGGGTTTTCTGCGACTGTTGGCGTGCAGGATACTGTCAGCGTGGTTGCCGCTCCCGCGGGCTCAAACGTATATGATCCCTATTTAGGTGCCAAGTATGAAGGCGAATGGGGAAATGTCAGTGGAGAGTTTGCCGGTTCTGCAATTTACGACAGCGCAGCCGATGAATGGGCGTGGAAGGCATCTGCGCTGATCAAGGCCAATGATAGCTGGAGCCTCAAAGGCTGGTATGCCGCTGACAATGGCGGCACCAAATATGTGACAGGCGGCAGCGCACCGGCCGTTTCGTGGGAATGGGGCGTCGATGTGGTTTACAATCTCAATGATGCTTTCCTTGTCTGGGCAGGTTATACGGACGCTGATTTTGTTGATGCCGAGCGATACGGGTTTGGTGCTCGGTGGAATCCGGTATCTGGCCTTTCGATCCGTCCGGAAGCGATCTTTGGGCCAAATTTTTCTCAGGCACGGTTGCGGGTAGTGCGCAGTTTTTGATCTGAAAATTAAAACACAAAATCGAAACCCGGTAATTATTTGCCGGGTTTTTTGTTGCGCTCAGTGTGGTTCCGGTTAGGCTGATTTCAGTTCTGGATAATCCAGTTGAATGGCCCCCGTTGTATCGTTGAGGATCAGGCGCATGAAATCTCACAGCAAGGTAGTAGTAATTGGCGGCGGCGTGGTCGGCTGTTCGGTATTGTTTCATCTGGCCCGCGCCGGGTGGAGCGATGTCATGTTGATAGAACGTTCTGAATTGACATCCGGTTCATCCTGGCACGCAGCGGGGGGATTTCACACACTCAACGGCGATCCCAACGTGGCGAAACTTCAGGCCTATACGGTATCGCTTTATGAGGAACTTGAAGAAATTTCGGGGCAATCCTGCGGCCTGCATCTGACTGGCGGGGCGATGATGGCTGATACGCCCGAGCGAATGGATTTTCTGCGGCTTGCCCATGCAAAGGGACGTTGCCTCGGCATGGAAACCGAACTGATTACACCATCGGAAGCAAAAGCGATGTTTCCGCTGATGGATGAAAGTAATTTTGTCGGCGCCATGTGGGATCCGGTTGAAGGCCATCTTGACCCCTCCGGCACAACGCACGCCTATGCCAAGGCTGCAAAGATTCTCGGTGCAACAATAGAATTACGCAATCGGGTGGTTGAAATCACCCAGGAAGCGGATGGTATTTGGAAGGTTGTGACAGAAAAGGGAACAGTGACCTGCGAGCACGTTGTCAATGCCGGGGGGCTATGGGCGCGTGAGGTCGGGCGCATGGTAGGTCTTGAATTGCCGGTTTTGGCGATGGAACACATGTACCTTTTGACCGACGATATGCCGGAGGTGATGGAATATAACCAGACTACCGGGCGGGAATTGATCGGGGTGATTGATTTCAAGGGCGAAATTTACACACGGCAGGAACGCAACGGCATTTTGCTTGGCACCTATGAGAAGTCCTGCAAACCGTGGTCACCGGTCGAGACCCCGTGGGACTTTGGTCACGAATTGCTTGAACCGGATATCGACCGGATTTCGCCATCTTTGGAGGTCGGGTTCAAGCACTTTCCGCCGGTGGAAAACGCCGGTATCAAACAAATCATCAACGGGCCGTTCACCTTTGCGCCGGACGGTAATCCATTGGTCGGACCGGTGCAGGGGTTGACCAATTTCTGGTCTGCCTGCGCTGTTATGGCCGGATTTTCGCAAGGAGGCGGGGTTGGCCTCGTGCTGGCCAACTGGATGGTTGAGGGCGATCCGGGCCATGATGTGTTCGGCATGGATGTGGCGCGTTATGGTGAATGGGCGACTTTGCGTTATACCAATGCCAAGGTGCGGGAGAACTACTCAAGGCGGTTTTCAATTTCTTATCCCAATGAAGAACTGCCTGCCGCAAGACCACAGCAAACTACACCGCTCTACGATATAATGGTCAACGAAAATAATGCGGTCATGGGCGACAGTTGGGGGCTTGAAACCCCGCTTTGGTTTGCGCCAAAGGGCAGTGAGCCGAAGGACATATTATCGTTTCACCGCTCCAATGATTTCGAGCATGTTGGCAATGAGGTGAGGGCAGTGCGTAATTCTGTCGGTGTCACCGAGATTGCTAATTTTGCCAAATATGAATTGACCGGCCCCGGCGCGGAAGCCTGGTTATCGAGGCTGATGACCAACACTATGCCCAAAGCCGGGCGGTTGGTGTTGACCCCGATGCTCAATGAAAACGGCAAACTGATTGGTGATTTTACGATTGCCAAGGCCGAAGATGAGCGTTTTGTGATGTGGGGATCGTCCGGCGCGCAAATTTATCACATGCGCTGGTTTGAAAAACACCTGCCGGATGATGGTTCGGTAAAAATTCACCGTTTTGACCAAACCTTGATGGGACTTTCAATAGCCGGCCCCAACGCGCGGGCATTGCTGGCAAAACTTTGCGATGAAGATGTCTCAAATGAATCGTTCAGGTTTATGGATTATCGCGAAATGGCCGTTGCCGGCGCGCCGTGCCGGGTTAACCGGATTTCCTATACCGGCGATCTGGGTTATGAAATCTGGATGCAACCGGCCTATCAGCGCACAATTTACCGCGCCATCAAGGGTGAAGGCGAAGAATTCGGCATTGTCGATTTTGGTATGCGGGCGCTTTTATCAATGCGGCTTGAGAAGAATTTTCCCACATGGTTTGCCGAATTACGGCCGATCTACGGTGTCTTCGAGGGCGCAATGGAGCGATTTATCAAGCTGTCTAAAAATGAGTTTATTGGCCGCGAGGCTGCGGCGACAGAATTTGCAGACGGACCAAAACTGCGCCGGGTGACGTTGCTGATTGACGCAGAAGATGCTGATGTCATGGCTGATGAACCGGTATGGGCGAAGGTTGGCGATAAGGATTATGGCGCAGTGGCTCCGCCGCATGGTTATGGAGCCCCGCGGTTTAATGAAACAGGCACAGAAACACCAAAGCCGGACAGCCAGCGTGATGGCGATTGGCGTGTGGTCGGCTGGGTGACATCCGGTGGTTATGGCCACTTTGTTGAAGCCTCACTGGCGCAGGCCTATCTGCCGTCAGCCCTGGCTGATCGTGGCGAAGCGGGCTTGTTTGAGGTCGAGATCATGGGCCACCGTCGCGCCGCAACAATCGCACTTGAACCACTATTTGATCCCTCAGGCAGCAAGATGCGTGGGTAAGGCGAAATATGGGTGATGAGGTGATAAACTGCGACGTTGCGGTGATTGGTGCCGGAATTGCCGGAGCATCAATCGCAGCCGTTTTGGCAAGGGATTGCCGGGTTGTGCTGATCGAGCGTGAATCGCAACCGGGCTACCACACGACCGGGCGCTCAGCTGCGTTGTTTGCGCCAACCTATGGGCCTGCGCCCATTCGCGCCTTAACCCGTGCTTCGGCTGAATTCTATCTCAACCCGCCCGATGGATTTAACCAAAATCCGTTGTTAAGCAAACGTGGTGTGTTGATGGTGGCTGCACCAAACCAAATTCAAATGCTTGATACATTGATTAACGAGGTATCACAGTCCACCCCGGTTGATAGACTGGATTTTGCAGCACTTGCCCGAATGGCTCCGCTGTTGAAGCCAGATCAAATCGCTGCAGGCATGTTTGATCAACAGGCAATGGATATTGATGTGCATGCACTCCACCTTGGTTATTTGAGAGAATTGAGAGCTCGTGGCGGAAGTATTTTGCTTGATAGTGGTGTTGAGAACCTGAACCGGCACAATGACTGTTGGAACATATCAACGAGCAATGGTAAAATCCAGACTCCACTGGTGGTCAATGCTGCCGGTGCATGGGCTGATGAACTGGCAGTGATGGCAGGTGTGCAATCTGTCGGGTTGGTTCCCAAACGGCGCACGGTGCTGATCGTACCTGTTCCCCCGGAAATAGAAGCCGACAGCTGGCCATTGATCGTTAATGTAGAGGAAGACTATTATCTTAAACCGGATGCCGGGCGTTTTTTAATTTCTCCGGGTGATGAAACCCCTTCACCTGCCTGCGATGCGCAACCCGAAGAACTTGATATCGCGATTTGTGTAGACCGTATTGAAACGGTGTTTGATTTTAAGATCAGCCGAATAGAGAATAAATGGGCCGGATTGCGTTCATTTGTTGCCGACAAGTGCCCTGTCGCTGGGTTTGACGAAAACGTTGAAGGATTCTTCTGGCTTGCCGGGCAGGGTGGGTACGGTATTCAGTCTGCTCCGGCACTCTCGCGGCTTGCTGCCGCTATGGTTCTCGGCAAGCCGGTTCCAGACGACATTGTCGATCAGGGGCTGGATGTGGAAGACCTTTCACCGATGCGCAGGTCTCTGCGTCCCGATTAGTTATGTTCTTTCAGTTCGGGTAGTTGGCGTATCCCAAACAGATTGTTTCTTTTCCTTTCGTGGCAAAACTCACATCGCGTGGCCGATAGCAAGCATAGGCTGAAGATAAATTGGCGTGCCATGACGTGCAGCAATTTGGAGGTCGAAATGGCCCTGTGGGTTGAGTTGTCCTCGCGCCTCGTCGTTATACTTGCGCAGTTCATGGTCGAATGACCGATTGCCCCTTTTGACCTCACAGGGAACAAGATCATGAGCAAATATAAAGCCAGAGCAAGATCCAAATCCAGAAAGTCCGACAATGACGGTGCAGGCGAAGAAGGCTACGCCTATTGTTCGATGGTTGCAGCGCCAATCCCGGAATTCGGTGCAGGATTTAACCCGGATCGTGCTGAATCGATTATCGTGCTGCAAAACAAGTGGACCAATGGCACAAAGCTGCATTACTACTTTTTCGATCAAGATACGGATGGCCGACGGGTTTTGATGTCAGATGGAACGCGACCATTCATGCGATGGTCAACGAATGATGCGGAAAAAATGTTGTGCGCGAGGCCTTTCGAATCTGGAAGGAAATTGGAATTGGCCTTGAATTTGAGGAGGTTGATGATCGTAACAAGGCTGAAATTCGCATCGGGTTTGAACGCGGTGATGGTTATTGGTCAGCTCTTGGTCGTGATGTTCTTGAACGCGGTCCCGATCAGCGCACTATGAATTTTGGTAGAAACCTTGCTTTGCGACCCTCCGGGCTTGATACCGCTTTGCACGAAATTGGCCACACAATGGGCCTGCCGCACGAGCATCAAAGCCCGTTTGCCGGTATCACCTGGAATGAAGAAGCGGTTTATTCAGCACTTGAAGGGCCGCCCAATGGTTGGGAACGGCCAAAAACCTTCTTTAATATTATTCGAAAAATTCCCGCAGATACGGTGCAGGGTTCCGGTTGGGACAAGGATTCGATCATGCATTATCCGTTTGAAGCGGGTCTGATTGACAAGCCGGAAGATTTTCGCGGCGGACTTGATCCAGCACCGGGACTTTCGGCCCGCGACAAAACCTGGATACAGCAATATTATCCTCCGCTGGAAGCAGGTAGCGAGGCCGATCTCAAGCCACTGGAACCGGAGTTCCTGAATATCGGGCCCGGTGAACAATTGAATTTTGTTATCAACCCGACAGCATCGCGCAAATATACCATTCAGACTTTTGGCGAATCCGATACCGTAATGGTGTTATTTGAAGAAATTGACGGCAGCCCGGTATATCTCAGCGCCGACGACGATAGTGCCACCGATACCAATGCGCGGATCAGGATAAAATTGCATCAGGGACGTAAGTATATTCTGCGGATCAGGCTATATTATAGCGGTGCATCAGGTGATACCGCAGTAATGTTGTGGTGAATTAATGCGTTGAATATTTGATCTGGATTTCTTGAAAAGCAGATGTAACAATCTGTGGTTGAACGTTGTGCAAGCTTGAGAGGCAGTTGGGTGAAACGATCACTTCTGGCAATTGTGTCGCTGTTTTTGCTTTCTCTACCGGCATGGGCAGAGGAGGTTGAACTGACCGGTCAGGAGATTTCCGATATTTTACCGAAAATCATCGCTTTGGGCGAGAATACCAGTCAAACATTCATAGCAACCGGCTCAACCACTTATATCGACAGGGGTCGCGAGAGCAAAGGTCGCTGGCGAATACAGGCAGATCTCTATTGCTCGCAGTGGCCCCCTTCAGAAAATTGGGCTTGCTACAGGGTTTTGGTTCAAAGACAGCCCGGCAAATTGCCAACAACTCTGACATGGATAGGCAATAGCGGCAATCGATTAGTCAACCGGGTTATGCGTTCTGACTAGAAACTGGTTTGCGTGAAAACTGGAGTATCATGTGGCAATATTGCCACAAATGCAGCATTCCGTTACGTAATCATGAATAATTTCGCAGAATCTCTTGCAAAATTACTGGAATCGTTACAGAAAACAAAAGGGAAATTGCGGGTGTGCTGTGCATCTGCTGCACAATATAGAATGCAAGGCCGTTTTTGGTTGCAGTCGCGTGTTTTAGCGACTAAAGCAATATTAGCGGTATTTGTCGGAGAGTATAATGAATAAGCTTACTACTTTGTTAACTGCAATCGCATTTGCGGGATCACCATTGCCGGCACTGTCAGCGTCTAACAATGCGACTAAATGCAGTTGTACGACCGCGCAAAAAACCGCTGGGGCAACTGTTGGCTCGATCAAACAGACAAGTGGTAAGGTACTCTATACGAGCACGACCGGGTTTGTTGATGCAAAGCCAGGTTCAAAACTTGTGGCGGGGTCGCAGGTTTCCACAGGAGCCGGCTCTTCCGCTGACATTTCTGTTGGTGCTTCTTGTAACCTGAGCATTCCAGAGAATTCTGAAGTTTCTATCCTGCCGACCGATGGTAAAGACGCCAACATTTGCCTACAAGTGAAAAGTGAATACGGGCAGGCAGTTTCTGGTGGAGCGGGCATTTCGCCGGCTGTAATTGGTGCGATAATAATTGGTGGTATTGGCGCGGCGGTGTTCATCGCTGGCAGCGGTAGCGGTGGTGCAAGCGACTAATATAGGTCACGGCCCATTATATCTCAGAAATTGAACTGAATTGAGCCTCCATATTGTGGGGGCTTTTTTTATGGGCAGATGTGATAACGACGGGGTATATTCAGATATACATCGATTACCTGTGTGATTGACTGATTGTGGTTTGCACAAAGTATTGAAACCCATCACAAATTGGCACTAGTGTACCGAATTAGTTATTTTCGGAGTTTTCGAGCAATGGCACTCCAATCGGCAAAACATCTGATCATTGGTGGCGGAATAATCGGCTGTTCAATCGCTTATCATTTAGCGAAAAATGGCGAAAAAGACATTGTGTTGCTTGAAAAAGCGTCATTGACCGAGGGGGCCACCTGGCATGCCGCCGGGCTGGTTGGACAACTGCGATCATCCCGCAACACCACCCGAATGTTAAAGCGCTCGGTCGCCATGTATGACCGGCTGGAAGCTGAAACAGGCTTGGCCTTTGACTGGAAAAAAGTTGGCAGTTTGCGGCTGGCGGCCACCCGGGAGCGGATGCTTGAAGCCCAAAGGCTCACCACCATGGCGCGCAGTTTTGATCTTGAAATGCGAATGATTACCGCTGATGAGGCAAGGTCTCTGTTTCCTTACATAGATACAAGCGGCATTGAAGGCGCGGCTTTTATTCCATCCGACGGGCATATAGATCCAGCCAGTCTTTGCCAGGCAATTGCCTCCGGTGCGCGAAAATTTGGCGCGCGTATCAAACAGGGGATCACGGTTACAGACTTCGAATTAACTGGTGAGCGGATCAGCAAAATAATTACCAGCGATGGTGACTATGAAGCCGATAATATCATCATGGCTGCAGGTATGTGGAGCCGTGAACTGGGTGCCAAGCTGGGCATTCAGGTACCGGCCTGTGCGGTTGAACACCAGTATATCGTCACTGAACCCTTGCCGGATATTGAACTGGTGAAAGGATTGCCGACCCTGCGGGATCCTGAACGACTGGTTTATTATAAGCCTGACGCAGGCGGGCGGCTGGTTATCGGCGGTTATGAAGACAACACCCTGCCATTTGGCGATCATGGTATTCCAGGTGAATTTGCCCGCCAGCTTTTGCCAGATAATCTTGACCGATTTGCCCCGCTGGCTGAACTTGCAGGCGAAGTTACCCCGATCATCAACGAGGTTGGGGTGCGCACTGTTATCAATGGTCCGATACCCTATTCGGCCGATGGTGATTTCGTCATGGGGTGGGCCCCCGGCTTTGATAATCTGATGATGGCGACCGGGTTTTTGTATGGCATTGCTGCTGGTGGCGGTGC
>JALTNS010000069.1:0-3992 GCA_027000565.1 Rhizobiaceae bacterium
GTTGGGTACAGACCCTAAATTCAGCATAAGGAATGGTAAAATGAAACGTACAACAGCAGCACTCTCTGCCTGGCAATTACAATTGCCACACCGGCATTGGCCGCAGGTGATTTGAGCCGCGCCAATGTCACCGAAGTCCGACTTGAAATGGGCAGCAATGACAATGGCATGTATTTCAAACCCAACAAATTCAACTTTGAAACCGGCAAGGCCTACAAGCTGGTGATGGTTAATGTGGATGAAATCAAGCATGAAGTTGCGCTCAACGAAATGACTGAAAGAATTTTTACCCGCAAAATTGAAGCCAAGGACAAAGACGGCAACCTCGTGACAGAAGTAAAGGGATTGATCAACGAGGTTGAGATCGGCCCTGGTAAGACCGTCGAATGGTTTTTTGTTCCCGTACAAACCATCGAAAACACAGAAATATCTTGTGAAATTCCGGGCCATCGCGAGGCCGGAATGTTTGGCGTTGCCAGTATCAACTAACCAGTATCAATTAAACGGCCATGGTTTGTCTCTGCATCGCACTTCAATAATTCCCGTCATGCCTTGATTGGTGTGGCGGGTTCCCCAAATTGGCAAATTATGTGGTTTTGACCACTTGCCCAACTACGCCGTTAGTGGTGTCATTGGACCATGAACCACGATTCCTATTCAGACCACTATATCCGTTCCATCCTTGATGATGTGAAGTCGATTGCAATTGTCGGGGCCAGCCCAAAAAATGTGCGGCCAAGCTATTTTGTCACCAAATACCTCATCGCCAAGGGATATTCGGTGTTTCCGGTTAATCCCGGCCATGCGGGCAAGGAGATTTGCGGTGCCATGACCTATGCATCCTTGGCCGAAATACCTGAACCCGTCGATATGGTTGATATATTCCGCGGCAGTTCGGCGGTGCCGGGCATCGTTGGCGAGGCGCTCGATCTTGATCCACTGCCAAAAGTGGTGTGGATGCAATTGGGGGTGCGTGATGATGCGGTTGCCGGTGTGCTTGAAACCGCCGGAATTCGCGTGGTGATGAACCGTTGCCCAAAAATTGAATATGGCAGGCTGTCCGGTGAAATTGGCTGGACCGGGGTAAACCGGCGGATGATTTCATCGAAAAAACCGAAGCTCACAAAAGGTTTTCAGCATTTTGGGCTGGATAAAAATTAAAACAGGCACGTGAACGGATTGCAGCGCAATGCGCGAAAATTTATTATGATCAGGCGGCAGGGCGCAAAAATTTTCTCCCGCCCATTAGCCATAGATCAAAAACCGCTTTGACCTTGTGGAAAACATGTTGGATAGTCCGCTCCAACAATTTGCCGTACAGGCGCAACAATTTATTGGGAGAAAATCATGTCAAATCAGGAACCCGGTTTTGCCACTCTTGCCGTCCACGCGGGTGCCCAGCCAGACCCGGCAACGGGGGCACGAATCACGCCAATTTATCAGACAGCTTCTTACGTATTTGACGACGTCGACCATGCTGCATCGCTGTTTGGATTACAGGCGTTTGGCAATATTTATACCCGCATCACCAATCCGACCCAGGCGGTGCTGGAAGAACGCATCGCGGCACTGGAAGGCGGTACCGCCGCCCTTGCAACCGCTTCCGGCCATGCGGCGCAACTGCTGATCATGCATGCGATGATGATGCCGGGCGATGAATTTGTTGCATCTAAAAAGCTGTACGGTGGTTCAATCAACCAGTTTGGGCACTCGTTCAAGTCATTCGGCTGGAATGTCCTGTGGGCCGAAGGACTGGAACCTGCCGATTTCGATGCCGCAGTGACAGATAAGACCAAGGCGATATTCATCGAAAGCCTTGCCAATCCCGGTGGTCTGGTCATGGACATCAACGGCATTGCCGAGGTTGCCCGCAAGCACAAGATCCCGCTGATTGTCGACAATACCATGGCTTCGCCCTATCTTTGCCGACCGATCGAACATGGCGCCGATATCGTGGTCCATTCGCTGACCAAGTTTTTGGGCGGACACGGCAATTCCATGGGCGGTGTGATTGTTGATGGCGGCACATTCGACTGGTCGCGCGATGGCAAATACCCCATTCTGTCCGAACCAAGGCCGGAATATAACGGCATTGTCCTGCATGAGACATTTGGCAATTTTGCTTTTGCCATTGCCTGCCGGGTGCTGGGTCTGCGCGATCTCGGACCGGCGATTTCGCCCTTTAATGCCTTCCAGATTCTAACCGGCATCGAAACCCTGCCTTTGCGCATGCAGCGCCACAGCGACAATGCGCTGGAAGTGGCAAAGTATCTCGATGCCCACGAAAAGGTTGAATGGGTTTCCTATGCCGGGCTGGATAACGATCCCTATCATTCGCTGCAGCAGCAATATATGCCCAAAGGGGCAGGAGCGGTGTTCACATTCGGGCTGAAAGGCGGTTATGAAGCCGGGGTTGCGGTTGTATCCAATGTTGAGATTTTCTCCCATCTGGCCAATATCGGCGATACGAGGTCACTGATAATCCACCCGGCTTCCACCACCCACAAACAATTGGATGCAGAGCAACAGGCGGCGGCGGGAGCGGGTCCCGATGTGGTGCGGCTTTCAATCGGCATTGAAGATGTGGCTGATATTATTGGCGATCTCGAACAGGCGCTGGCGCAGATATCATAATTTGGCAACATCTTTGTTCTATCAGCCTTATATCTGAAAAATTAGATGTTATGTTGATGGATGATGACGCCGGAAAAGAAGCAAAACAAACTGCTGTTTTTAATACCGATAGGGTGCTGTGTGGTACTGATCCTGTTGGTATTGACCCTTTCCGGTTGCCAGACAAGTTCAATCGATGATCTGGGGGTCAGCGCGCCGCAAGCGTTGACACTACCGGAACCGGCGCCGGCTACAACGACCCCGCCACCAACACAGACTGGATATACCACCGATTCTCAGCGACCAATTGCACCAAGCACGTCTGCTGCCAATACCGGCCAATATCCGGTGATCGGTCGGACGCGTTCCGGTGAAACCAGCCAGTTGACCAAATCTGAAACTGACGCCATTCGTGAAGAATTGCGCCGGGCAAGCGAAAATTCTCCGCGGCGGGCCAATTCAGTTTCCACATCTCAGGTCCAAAGTGAACTGGAAGCCCTGCGCCGGAAAGCCAGAAGCCATGGCAAAAAGGCCCTGGAAAAGATCGAAGACCCGGCCGGTTAAATCTGCCTGTTTCAATTTGAGCCGGAATTGCCCTATGCTCAACTCCGGGGTCTAGATGTTGGTCCCGACAGGTTTTTTCATGCAAAATATTTCAAACATTGTTACCGAAAACGAATTACCGCTGGTTCAGGCTTTCGTTCTATTCAGGTTGGGATGCTTTGAACCTGCCTTGGCCAAATGTTTGGCTATTACAAATCAGGACAGCCAAAACGAAGAGGCGACGCTTCTTGCATCCGACATTTATCAAAAAACCGCAAAGCCGGCGGCTTCATTGGCGCTTCTCGCCGATGCACATAAAAAAGTACCCAGGAGCCTGAAAATCAAATTGAGGCTTGCCGATGCCCACCGGGTGCTTGAGCAATTTGAAAAGGCGATCAGCCTGTATGAGGAGGCACTGGCGGACCATCCAGAGAACGCTGAAGCAGCAAACAATCTTGCGCGAATATTGATCCATCTTGACCGGTTTCAACCGGCTGATGACGTTTGGCGTGCTTGTATTAACAACAATGACGGCGACCCCGGCCTGTGCAAAAAAGCCGCTTCAATGTTTGGCCATTTCGGTCGCCGCGATTTGGCTGAACATTGGCTGCAACGCGCCGGGGAGGCAGGCCCGGGCGGCGAAATAGCTGATTTCCTGTTGCAGGCGGTGCGGGGCGGCGATGTGCCGGAAAGAGTGCCTGCCGGGTTTGTGCAGCAGCATTTTGATAAGGCTGCCACCAATTACGACCGCCATTTACAGACAATCGGCAGCAACGGCCCGGCCCAGTTCAACAGTAATCTCGCGAGACTTAAAGACGGATAAGGTGATGATATGA
>JALTNS010000069.1:4002-7506 GCA_027000565.1 Rhizobiaceae bacterium
GTTGGTGCCGGTGCTGATCTGACAATTCTTGATGCCGGTTGCGGCACCGGGCTTGCCGGATCCATTCTCAGGCCCTGTGCAAGAGTGTTGCATGGCGTGGACCTCTCGTCGAAAATGCTGGAACAGGCGAATAATCGCAACTGTTATGACAAGATTATCTGCCAGGATATTATCGAATATCTGGGCGATGACGATACTTCTTACGATCTGATATTGGCCGCCGATATGTTGACTTATTTTGGCGGGCTGAATGATGTGTTCCTAAAATTCCACCAGCGACTTGCCGTCGGCGGATTGATGGTATTTTCTATCGAAACCATGCCGGAAAATGTCATGGCCTCTGCCGGATTTATCCTGTCACCAAACGGGCGCTATAAACATCAGGGTGAACACATTGTCGAAATGCTGAAATCAACCGGTTTTGACCGGCCGGAACTGATTCATCCGTTTGTGCTGCGGTATGAATATGGGGAACCGGTGGACGCGGTGATGGTTGTTGCCAAAAAAATTGAATCCGGGAAGGTGGGACAATGGAACGCCAAATGAAGGTTGAAGAATTGCCAGCCACGGCCGAACAATTGACAAGATCCCATCTTGCTTTCCTTGGCATGACACTGATCGGTGTTCAGCAACTCATAGACGGCCAGCCGCTTACCGATCCAGGTGATCAGATGATCCTTGCCACGTTTGTCAGCGCCGCCCTTTCATAAAACTCCCGGGTAAACTTTGTTACCAATCTGCCGCAGATTGTGAGAGTTTTTAATCTTCCTGTTTGATGTCCATTGTGCTAATTCGTGCAAAACACCATAATTCGAATGCTATTGTTGCAATAATAGTTGGAAAATTAAGAATTAGGCGATTATTATTGCGTTGATACCGAATTGACAGGATTATCTGATGGAAGAATTTCACAAGGTTCGCAGGCTCCCGCCCTATGTTTTTGAACAGGTCAATCGCTTGAAGGCCAGTGCGCGGGCGCGTGGTTGTGATATCATCGACCTCGGCATGGGCAATCCTGATCTGCCGACACCGCAAATCATTGTCGATAAATTGTGCGAAGCCGTTCAAGACCCGCGCACCCATCGTTATTCGGCCTCCAAAGGTATTCCGGGTTTGCGCCGCGCCCAGGCCGGTTATTATGAACGCCGGTTTGATGTCAAACTCGACCCGGATACACAAATTGTTGCAACCCTTGGTTCAAAAGAGGGTTTTGCCAACATGGCCCAGGCAATTACAGCACCCGGTGATGTGGTGCTGGTGCCCAACCCGACCTATCCGATCCACTCATTTGGTTTCATCATGTCCGGCGGTGTTGTGCGTTCCGTTCCAGCCGATCCGGATGACAATTTTTTCCAGCATCTCGACCGCGCGGTGCGCCATTCCACCCCGAAACCGACCGTGCTTATCCTCAACTATCCGTCCAACCCGACAGCCAAGCTGGCAAGCCTTGAATTCTATAAAGAGGTTGTGGCCTATGCCAAAAAGCACAATCTAATCATTCTGTCAGACCTCGCCTATTCGGAAATATACTTTGACGGCAGCCCGCCACCTTCCATTTTGCAGGTGCCGGGCGCGGTCGATATCGCAGTTGAATTCACCTCAATGTCCAAGACCTTTTCAATGCCCGGCTGGCGCATGGGCTTTGCTGTTGGCAACGAACGGCTAATATCAGCATTGACGCGGGTAAAATCATACCTCGACTATGGCGCGTTTACTCCCATACAGGTGGCAACGGCAGCGGCTCTTAACGGATCGGATGAATGCATCATTGCCGCGCGTGATATCTATCGCCGCCGCCGCGATGTGATGGTCAAAACCTTTGCCAAGGCCGGATGGGATGTGCCGCCGCCGCCGGCGACGATGTTTGCCTGGGCACCGATCCCGGAAAAATTTGCCCATCTTGGCTCGCTGGAATTTTCCAAGCTGCTGATTGAAAAAACCGAAATTGCTGTAGCTCCTGGCATTGGTTTTGGCGAATATGGTGATGACTTTGTCCGCCTTGCACTTGTTGAAAACGAACAACGCATTCGCCAGGCTGCGCGAAATCTGCGCAAGTTCCTTGCAAGTGAAGGTGAATCACGCCACAACGTCGTTCAATTTTCTGCACGCCGGTAAACTCTCCCAAATTGTCCGGTGTGTCCTCAACAGCACCGGACTGATTCAATGGAAAATCCTCTTAAAATTGGCATAGCCGGCCTTGGCACTGTTGGTGCCGAACTGGCGCGCATTATTCATTCAAAATCGAACGTGCTGGCCGAGCGCTGTGGCCGCGCGATAACCATTACTGCTGTTTGCGCCCGTGATCGCAGCAAGGACCGGGGCGTTGATTTATCCACCGCCAGCTGGTTTGACGACCCTGTATCATTGGCCACATCTGACATTGATGTTTATGTCGAGCTGATGGGTGGCGAAGACGGTCCGGCACTTGAATCAGTACGTGCCGCCCTCAAGGCCGGCAAACATGTGGTGACTGCCAACAAGGCGCTGCTTGCCAGGCATGGGGTTGAACTTGCCGAACTGGCGGAAGATGCAGGTGTTTTGCTCAACTATGAAGCAGCTGTTGCCGGCGGTATCCCGATCATCAAGGTGATGCGTGAATCCCTTTCCGGCAACGATGTCACCAGGGTGTTCGGCATCATGAACGGCACCTGCAATTATATCCTGACCCGTATGGAAGACGAGGGCCTGTCGTTCGAGGCCTGCCTTGCCGATGCCCAGCGGCTTGGTTATGCCGAGGCCGATCCGGCTTTTGATATCGAGGGGGATGATACGGCGCACAAACTGGCCATTCTCACCAGCCTGTCGTTTGGTACCCAAATCGCCGCCCATGAAATCTATATAGAAGGCATCACCAAAATCACTCCGGAGGATATTACCGCAGCCAAAGATCTCGGGTATCGCATAAAACTGCTGGGTGTGGCGCAATTGACCGACAGCGGGGTTGAATCGCGTGTGCACCCGACTATGGTGCCGCTCAATTCGCCAATCGCGCAAATTTCGGGTGTCACCAATGCGGTGGCAATTGAGGCCGACGTGGTGGGCCAATTGATGATGTCAGGACCGGGCGCCGGCGGCGGTGCGACTGCGTCAGCGGTGTTGGGTGATATTGCCGACATTGCCAAAAGTCGACCCGGCCACCAGCACGGACCGGCCTTTGGTCGCCCGGCTTCACGGCTTGCACCCTATAAACGCGCCAAAATGCGCAAACATCAGGGCGGCTACTTCATTCGCATGTCGGTCTATGACCGCACGGGTGCAATGGCGGCGATTGCCACAAGAATGTCGGAACAGGATATTTCGCTTGAATCGATCGTTCAGCGCCGCGACAAACCGCGTTCGCAGGTCGCCAACAAAGATATGGATGCACAAACGCTGATCCTGATTACCCACGAAACCCATGAAGAAGCCATCCGCAAGGCGCTTGAGGCCATTTCACAGGATGGATATATGGCCGCCGAACCCCAGATGATAAGAATTGAAGAACTGGGATAGGGGGTGATGCGT
>JALTNS010000070.1 GCA_027000565.1 Rhizobiaceae bacterium
ACATACGAGTCTTCAGCAAGGATATACACGGGTGGTACAAGTGATAAGTTCGAGGTTCCTGAGCCGACGGTTAAGAACTATATTGGTGAAGATGCATATAGAAACCTGGATGAAGATGGATTGCCTCATCTAGAGGCTAGGCTGGCGAGGGGAGACGTAGTTATTGGTAAAACTGGACCACCAAGGTTCTCAGGAGAATATAGGGAGAGCCAGTTTATGGAGGCTAGGAGAGACTATTCAACTACACTAGAACAGTTTAGTGGAACTGTGGATAGGGTAGTCTTCACAATTAATAATGAGGGTGAATTAACAGCTATCGTGAAGGTTAGGGAGCATAGGATACCTGAGTTGGGTGACAAAGTTGCCTCGAGACATGGTCAGAAAGGTGTTATAGGGCTCCTCGCTGATCCAGAGGATATGCCATATACTGCAGACGGTATAGTGCCTGATCTACTCATCAACCCACATGCATTCCCATCTAGAATGACTGTAGGCCAGTTCCTAGAGTCAATAGCCGGTAAATATGGTGCATTAGCAGGGAGGTTCGTCGATGGATCGCCCTTTATATCATATGACTATGATGATCTAGCTAAGCTATTGGAGGAACTTGGGTTTGAGCCCATGGGCACTGAAGTTATGTATGATGGTAGGACTGGCAGGAGGTTTAAGGCTTCTATATTCATAGGAATCGTATACTATCAGAAGCTACATCACATGGTTGCCGATAAAATGCATGCTAGGGCACATGGACCAGTCCAGATACTGACTAGGCAGCCTACTGAGGGTAGGTCTAGAGACGGTGGCCTAAGGATCGGTGACATGGAGAAAGACGTGTTCGTGGCGTATGGAGCGTCTTCAATCATTAAAGAGCGTTTACTAGATGCTTCTGATAAGACAACGATATTTATCTGTGAGAAATGTGGATTGGAGGGATATTATGATAGCCGTGAGAAGAAGCTTGTATGTCCAGTACATGGACCTGATTCTCCACTGACCCCTGTAAACGTCTCATATGCTTTCAAGGTTCTACTTGATGAGATGAAGAGTATGGGTATCTATCCTAGGTTGAGTGTTAAGGAGGTTGTATAAAAATGTCTGTAAGTGTCCCACGTGAGTTAAAATCCCTTATGGAGGAGGCTAAGAAGTATAAGATAGATAGGATTGAGTTCGGAGTATTGTCTCCACAGATAATTAGGAAGATGTCTGTCGTCGAGGTTACCAACGAGCTATATCATGATGAGATCGGCGCCCCGATGGCGAACAGCATACTAGACCCTCGTTTCGGGGCTCCTGAGCCAGGTAGTTATTGTCCAATATGTGGAAATGATAGAGATCATTGCCCAGGGCATTTTGGCCATATAGAGCTTGCCTTCCCAGTTGTAAACGTATTATTCGCTGAATATGTATATAATATATTGAGAGGCGTTTGCCATAGTTGTGGCAAGATTAAGATTGACCCGGATAAAATCGACCTCTATATTAAGAGAGCCAAATTCTTAAAGGAGAAGATGCCTGATAGATACAAGAAGTTTGTTAAGAAGGTGGTTAAGGAAGCATATTCTCAGCAGGCATGTCCACATTGTGGAAGCCAGAACATCAAGATTAAGTGGGAGAAGCCATACAAATATTATCGTGAGACTCCACAGGGACAGGTTGAGATGGTTCCAAGTGAGATCAGGGAATTATTCGAGCGTATTCCTGATGAAGACCTAATTTTATATGGCTTGGATAAGGAGGCCGCTAGGCCTGAATGGCTTATATTCACTGTATTACCAGTCCCACCACTGACC
>JALTNS010000071.1:0-1280 GCA_027000565.1 Rhizobiaceae bacterium
TCAGCCACATGCCTGGCAAAACCTCTCTGCTATTCGCTATCTGGCGATCATTATTCCGATGTTGGTTTTCGGAATTTTATTGTTGTTCCTGCCCGCTAATTTGGAGTGGATTGCAGCCGTTCTGTTAATTGTCGTGCCAGTACTTGGCTGGGCGATTCCCGGAATGGTGTTGCGAAGCCGTGCTGAAGAACGTGTTGCACAAATCGAAACAGCCATGCCCGACATGCTCGATATGATGAATATGTGTGTTGACCAGGGGTTAACCGTTAAGGCATCGTTGAATCGCGTCAGCCAAGATTTGGCTCCTGTTTATCCGGCTCTGGCTGAGGAATTACACATCGTACATGAGCAGGCTGAAATTGGCACCTTGCGACATGCGTTGGAAAACTTTGCAAAGCGTATTGATATTCCGCCAGTACAATCGTTCTGTTCGCTGTTGATTCAAACAGAGGAAATGGGAACCAATGTTGCAACTTCTCTGGAAGAGCATAGCGACACCATGCGAAACACCTTGCGTCAACGTGCTGACGAACAAGCCAACTCCGCTGCGTTCAAACTTCTGTTCCCGACTGTACTTTGCCTGATGCCAGCAGTCTATATGATTCTGCTCGGACCCGCCATTGTCGAACTTTCTGAGTTCTTCACAACGGGTGGTTTTGATCTGATTCAATCGGGCCAAAACGCAATTCAGAATTTACAATAAAGCAGACAATTACCCAAAGGCTCTTCGACAGAAAGCCGGGCGTGATCAAAACGCCCGGCTTTTTTTGCGCCATTAACCCGTATTTTTCAGGATATTGCAAAACTGCACTAATTTTTTGTTGTCAAAGTTTGAGGTTTTGGTCAATCAAAATAATGTTTTTTGATAGTATTGGCGATACTTGGAAACAATGGAAAATGTTATGCTGTGAATGGACTCTATTGAGGTTGATGATGTCTCGTCTATCTTTTGTACTTGCTATGGTGGTCTGTGGTTTTCAAGGGGCTTTTTGTTTCGGGCAAGAGTCGTGTCAACCTTATCCGAAGCCTGAGGAATCAGAGACTTCGCATTGCTTCACCACCTGTTATTCACCCGGCACGTTGTTCACCTGGAGTGACTCCGAAGAGACAGGTGGCCCAGACCTTGATGAGCCATTAGTCACCGACCGTCCCGATTTCACCGAAGCCTCATCCACTGTCGGCAAAGATGTTGCTCAGTTGGAATTTGGTTACACCTTTGTCTCTAACAGCGACGATGGAACAGGCACGCAAACACATTCGCTGGGCGAGCCTTTGTTACG
>JALTNS010000071.1:1290-1786 GCA_027000565.1 Rhizobiaceae bacterium
AATAGAGGCATTGTATCTCGGTATGAAAATCGGTCTGACACCACAAGCAGGCTGGAAACCGGAGATGGCTATTGTCCCTCAAATCTTCATGTTGACCGGAAATAATAGCACGAACGACGAAGCCCTTCCAGGATTGAACTGGATTTACAGTTGGAAGATTAACAATTTTTTAAGTACCGGAGGCAGCACGCAATTCAACAGAACAATAGATGGTTCTACAGGCAGAGAATATACCACCTGGGCACAGTCTTGGACGATTGGTTACAGCTTGACCGATAATCTGGGTGCCTACACCGAATGGTTTGCATTTGTTCCACACTCGGCTGATACCGCGCTGACGCAACATTTTGCCAACGGCGGGCTGACTTATCTCATTAGTGATGATGTGCAGTTCGACATTCGCGCTGGTTACGGCTTGAACGACGCAGCTCCCGATTATTTCCTCGGCACCGGGTTGTCAATACGGTTGCAGTAGATCACGTAGAAGTCCGTAGGG
>JALTNS010000072.1 GCA_027000565.1 Rhizobiaceae bacterium
GGTCCAGTTGACTTATACCGGTCGTCAATTGATCTTGCCCGGTTGCTTTTGTACGCGGCACCTTGTTTTAAGCCTCCAAAAAGTTTCCAACGCGGTCAAAATGATACCCATACCCGTTGAGTATATCACGCAACCCGACCCGACATTGTTTGCGAAAAATCATTCAGAACCAGAGGGTTTTGCATGACCATTTGAATCTGATTGCCCGGTTCATAAAAATCCACTTCATCCATGACATTACGGATCAGAAATAAACCCCTGCCATTAAATAGTTCCACGTTTTCTTCCGTGGTGGGATCGGGTAATTGTGAAAAATCAAACCCCGGCCCCTGGTCTTCGATGAAATATTTTACTTTGTCTGGTTCATGGATCGCATGAAAACGGATCTTGCGATTGGCATAAGGATTAATCCGTCTGCGATGTTCTGCTAATTGATAAAAAGGTTGGGTGGACTCGCGGACGACCTTGGATGAAACTTCCAGATTGCCGTGATAAATCGCATTACTGAGTCCCTCATGCAAAGCTAGACTGATTCGCATTTGTGCTAAATCGTCGCCCCAGCAGCGGATGACCAGATCATTAATCACCTGCTGGATAATCAAGGGGATGACTTGCGGGTCGTTGTCCAACTCAAATTTGAGTTCTCGTTTTGCGATACGTGGGCGAGAGTCTGTGGTACAAACCAAAGCGCACCTCCTTTGGCGGGTTGGCGTGAGTCGTTCATTAAAAAGCCGGACGCACTGTCATAAACGTACGATTCAAATTTTGAAAATGCAATTATTTGTTGACATTCCTGGCAGGTACTGGATAATTTCGCCCATGAGTACGCGCGTTGCTATTGTGGGCCCAACGGGTTATACCGGGCTTTGTCTGATCGAACTGCTGGCTAAACATCCAGAGGCCCATGTCACGTATCTGGCTTCAGCACGTGAAAAACTGCCTGATATCACTGAGATTTACCCACAATTACTCGACCGAATCTCACCGGAAGTCGCGGTATGTAAACCCATTAAGCCCACGCTCATTGCTCAGCAGGCGGATGTGGTCTTTCTGGCATTACCCCATAAAGTGGCGATGGCTCACGTGGGTCCCTTATTGGATGCGGGATTAAAAGTCATCGATCTGTCCGCGGACTACAGAATCAGTGATGCGGCATTGTATGAGCAGACTTACAACACGCCTCACAGTGATATCGAAAATTTAAAACACGCGGTCTACGGTTTACCCGAACTTAATCGCAAGCAGATTGCTGAAGCCCATCTGATTGCCAATCCCGGTTGTTATCCGACAGCTGCGGCTTTAGGGATCGGGCCTTTGCTTGCTAAAAGACTCGTTGAAAGTACCGACATTATGATCAGCGCAGCCTCTGGCGTCACCGGTGCTGGACGGACGCCCAAGCTGGCAACGCATTTCGCAGAACAAAATGAAAACTACGGCGCGTATGGCCAAATCGGCGGACATCGCCATCAACCTGAAATCGAACAAAGCCTTGCGATCATGGGCGGCCAACTGGCAAGCGTTCTTTTCGTCCCCCACCTTCTGCCCATCAACAAAGGTATTTTAGAGACAATTTATCTTGAACCCACAGCAGATGATATTGTCGAAGAAGAACTTTTTGAAGCACTGGATCAAGCATATGCGGACGAACTCTTTGTGCGTGTCCGTTCGGATTTGCCGAACGTGAAATATGTGGTGAACACGAATTTTTGTGATATCACCGTACGTATGGTCAAGCGTGATTCACTAACACGAATCGTGGTTATCAGCGCGATCGACAACAT
>JALTNS010000073.1 GCA_027000565.1 Rhizobiaceae bacterium
CATTCTGGCACGCGCCTTGTCGCCCAATCCGGCCTTCATTTTGGCCAATCAACCGGTGCGTGGACTGGATGAAGGAGCAATTGCCTATGTGCAGACCCAATTGCTTGAGGCACGGGATCGTGGTGTCGGAATCTTGCTGATATCAGAAGACCTTGATGAGCTTATGGCGCTCAGTGACAGGATTGCGGTGATGTACCACGGCTCACTCAGCCCGGGATTTGCAACGGGTACAAAATCAATCGCTGAAATTGGTCTGATGATGGCCGGACACAATTCTGCAAGTGAGGGGCTTGCAGCCGACCAGACACCTTCGCAATCTGTGGAAATATCCCATGCAAATTGAACCCCGCTTGCACGTTTCGCCGATCCGCATCGCACTGGCACCAATAACAGCCATATTGGCGACCATGGCGATCTGCTCTATTTTGATTGTCTGGGCTGGCGCACCGGTTCTTTCCTCCTGGGCACTGATGTTCAAGGGGGCGATTGGTTCTCGATTTGCATTGACCGAGACATTGACCCGCTCAACTCCACTGATTTTTACCGGCCTCGCTGTGGCAATAGCCTTTCGCTCAAAGTTTTATAACATTGGCGCCGAGGGCCAGCTTTATTGCGGTGCACTGGCCGTAACGTTTTTTGGCACCGGGCTGATTACCTTGCCGCCATATTTGATGATACCATTTTTGATGCTGGTTGGTGCCGTTGCCGGGGGTGCAATATTGATTGTGCCAGTTCTGCTGAAAACCCATTTAAGGGTCGATGAGGTTGTCACCACACTTTTACTCAATTTCATCATCCTGCTGATGGTCAATTATCTGATTTACGGCCCATGGAAAGACCCAATGGCGATGGGTTGGCCACAGGCCGCATCCATCATTGATGAGGGCGTTATTCCCACGATGTTGTCCAAGGGGCGGCTGCATTATGGGTTTGTTATTGCGATAATTGCGGCCGTTTTGGTGTGGGCTTTGATGCGGTTTACTGTCTGGGGCTATGAAATCAAGGCTGTTGGACTCAATGCGGCGGCAGCGGCCTTTTCAGGGGTCAGCATCAATGCGACGATTATCAGAACCGCAATGATCAGTGGTGGGCTGGCCGGCCTTGCCGGTGTCAGTGAAGTGGCCGGGTTGAAAGGTTATCTCACCCTCGATCTGTCGCCGGGCTTTGGTTACACCGGTATTGCCGTTGCGATGCTGGCGCAGTTGCATCCTCTGGCGGTTATTCCGGCGGCTCTTTTTCTTTCAGGAATTTATGTTGGTTCTGATGCGATGAGCCGGGCAGTCAATATTCCAACCTACATAGCCGATGTGATTGTCGGCATGTCGGTCCTGGCCATTCTGGTCAGCGTCATGCTGACAAAATATAAAATCAGGTGGCGCTAATGTTGGACCTGTTTGAAATTTTACTCACAACCGGGTTTTGGGCCGCAACCATACGCATAGTCAGTCCACTGATATTCGGTACGCTGGGTGAACTTATTTGCGAACGGGCAGGTGTTTTGAACCTTGGCATTGAGGGCATTATGACAATTGGTGCCATGGCCGGGTGGATGTGGGTCTATCAGGGTGGCGATTTGTGGACCGGGGTGCTGTTTGCCGCTATCATCGGTGCAATATTCGGATTTCTGCACGCCATATTTACCGTCTATCTCGGCCTCTCACAGCACGTGACCGGCATTGGTATCACGCTGTTTGGCTCATCTTTAAGTTATTTCGTTTATCGCATGATGTTGCCGTCGGCGACCACTCCGCCAAAAATTGTTCCATTCCAGAATTATGAAATTCCATTTCTTTCCGATCTTCCAGTTGTTGGTGAGGCAGTATTCTCCCAAACACCGCTGACCTATCTGGCGCTGCTATCGGTGCCGTTGGTATGGTATGTGCTGCAACGAACCCCGGTCGGGCTGGCGGTGCGAATGGCCGGTGAAAGCCCTGTCGCAGTAGAAGCGCAGGGCATCAATGTGCTGGCAATAAGAACCGGAGCGGTAATGGTCGGCAGTGCAATGATGGCCGTTGGTGGTGCATTCATAACCATGTCAGCGTTTGATGCGTTCTTTTTTGGCATGATCAATGGCCGTGGCTGGATATGTGTGGCACTGGTGATATTTGCCTCATGGCGCCCCGGAAAAGCACTGATGGGTGCCTTGCTTTTCGCCGGGCTTGAGGCTTTTCAGGTGCGGGCGCAACAGGTTGCCGGAGCGCAAATTATTCCCTACCAGTTTTATTTGATGCTGCCCTATATTCTTTCCATTGTAGCGATGATCATTATGGCGAGACGGGCAAAATATCCGCATGCTCTGTTGGTGCCATTCCGCCGTGGCGAGCGGGTGTAATTCGAAGGTGATGGAATGCTCGATCTGTTGATTAAAAATGCCCATCTCGCCTCTACCGGGAAAAAAGCCGATATTGCCATAAATGGCGGCGAGATCGTCGAAATAGCTAACGTAATTGAAGCCGGGGCAGGCGAGATCATAGATGCCGATGGGTATCTGGTGACACCGCCATTTATTGACCCGCATTTCCATATGGATGCGACATTGAGCCTTGGGCTGCCGCGATTGAACGAAAGCGGCACCTTGCTGGAAGGCATTCAGTTATGGGGAGAACTTAAACCCCATCTCACTTTGGAGGCGTTGAAAGAGCGTGCCCATGCGCTGGTTAAATGGTCAATTGCCAGGGGCACACTTGCCATCCGCAGTCATGTGGATACCAGCGATGAAAACCTTTTGGCCGTCGAAGCGCTGCTTGAGGTGCGCAAGGAAATCGCGCCTTTTGTTGACTTGCAGCTGGTGGCCTTTCCACAGGATGGTTATTTCAGAAGCCCTGGAGGGGTTGAAAACCTAAAGCGTGCCTTGGATTTAGGCGTTGATGTGGTTGGTGGCATTCCGCATTTTGAACGCTCCATGGTCGATGGCGCGCGTTCGGTCGAGGCCCTTTGCGAGATCGCCGCTGAACGCGGGTTGATGGTTGATATGCACTGCGATGAAAGTGACGATCCGTTGTCGCGCCATATCGAAACGCTGGCGCAAGAGACAACCCGCCTCGGGCTTGAAGGCATGGTTGCCGGTTCGCACCTGACATCGATGCATTCAATGGATAACTATTATGTTTCCAAGCTGCTGCCGCTGATTGCCGAAGCCGAGATCACAGCTATACCTAATCCATTGATCAATATAACCTTGCAAGGGCGTCACGATACCTATCCCAAGCGTCGCGGCATGACCCGGGTGAAAGAAATGATGGCGATGGGCATCAATGTTTCGTTGGGCCATGATTGTGTGATGGATCCGTGGTATTCGCTCGGCAGCCACGACATGCTGGAAGTGGCACATATGGCGGTACATGTCGGGCAGATGACCGGCGTTGCAGAAATGCGGTCGATGTTTGATGCGGTTACAGTCAATTCCGCCAGGGTTATGCGGCTGGAAAATTACGGCCTGGATGTCGGCTGCAATGCTGACCTGGTAATTTTGCAGGCGCGAAACAAGATCGAGGCCATTCGCCTGCGTCCGGCGCGGCTGTTTGTTATCCGTCGCGGCAAGATCATCAGTAAAACCGCACCGGTTGTGGCGAAGCTTGCGCTTGACGGAGAAAACTATCAGGTTGATTTTCTGCGATAGATGAAACCACCATTGCGATTAATCCATGAAGAAGACATACGGTAACAACCAGCCGCTTTCCAATGCCACAATGTTTGCCCAAGCCAATGGGGCAATTGATCTGCAAACCGGCGGTATCGTTCCACCAATCCAGCCATCGACCACCTATGCCCGCAATACGGACTACCAGCCCATCAGCGATAATCACATATACGGCCGTGATCACAACGATCTGCTACGATTGGGCGAAGAAATACTTACCAAAGCCGAACACGGCGAAGACGGGATTTTGTTTCCCTCTGGCATGGCGGCAATTGCCGCGACGATCCGCAGCGTTGCAAGTGGTGGGCGTATATTGCTGCAATCGGGAATTTATTGGGGCACCACCAAATGGGTGCGCGAATTTTGCACCCGCCGGGCGATTGAACTTAAAGAAGTGGACAGCTCTGATAGCGATCTGTTGAACCGTTCAATCGCTGATTTCAAACCTGATCTGGTCTTTACCGAAACTCCGTCCAATCCCTGGCTCAAGGTTGTCGATATCAATGCTGCCGCGCGAGCCTGTACCAAAGTTGGCGCCATTTTAGTGGTCGACAGTACCGCCGCAACCCCGGTTTTAACCAATCCGTTGGATCTGGGTGCCGATATTGTCATGCACTCCGCCACCAAGGCAATCAACGGCCATTCGGATGTTCTGGCCGGGTTTCTGGCGGTGGGAGACAGCACGTTACCGATCTGGCAGGCGATCAAAACCGATAGGCAGGATGCCGGTGCCCTGCTTGGCACGTTTGAAGCGTGGCTGCTCATTCGGGGAATGCGCACACTTCCCTTACGGATGGAGCGCATGAGTGCCACCGCGCTGAAAATTGCCCGTTTTCTTGAAAATCATGATCGGGTGAGCGAAGTGTTTTATCCGGGTCTTGAAAACAATTCGGGTCACGCCCTTGCCCGCAGCCAGATGGTGGGTGGCTTTGGGTCGCTGTTGTCCTTTCTGGTCGATGGTGATGGTGCAATGGCGCTTGAGGTTTGTGGCAGGCTTGAGCTTTTCCAGCGCGCAACTTCGCTGGGAGGGGTAGAAAGCCTGGTTGAACATCGTCATTCGATTGAAGGTGATGCAACCGGTGTGCCGCCGTCATTGATCAGGCTATCAATCGGCATTGAAAATGCTGATGAGTTGATTGCCGATCTGGTGCAGGGGTTATCGGCTTAACGTCCGTTGCACTGCATTATGCCAACCGGCATATTTTTGCGCTCTTTTTTCCTCGTTCATCGCAGGTGAGAAGTTCCGCTCCAGTTTCCATGTTTTGGCAAATCCCTGCATATCCGGCCAAACGTCGGCTTTCGAACCGGCAAGCCATGCAGCACCCAATGCAGTGGTTTCCAGTATGGTGGGGCGGTCCACCGGAGCATTCAAGATATCGGCGAGAAACTGCATGGTCCAGTCGCTGGCAACCATGCCACCATCAACGCGGAGCACGGTGTTTCCCGCTTTGCCCCAATCTTTTTGCATCGCTTCCAGTAAATCGCGGGTCTGATAACACACCGCCTCAAGCGCGGCTTTGGCCAGTTCATTAGGACCGGTTGCTCGTGTCAGGCCAAACAGGGCACCACGGGCATCCGCATCCCAGTGTGGCGCACCAAGCCCGGTAAATGCAGGAACAAGATAGACATCCTGCTCGACGTCGGCCCTGTCCGCCATCGCACCGGTTTCTCTGGCATCACCGACAATGCCAAGCCCGTCGCGCAGCCATTGCACAGCGGCACCGGCAATGAATATCGAACCTTCCAATGCATAGGTGGTCTTGCCGTTAAGACGATAACAAATCGTCGTCAGCATGCGGTTGTTGGAAGGCACCAGATTTTCACCGGTATTGAGAATGGCAAAACACCCGGTGCCATAGGTGGATTTCATCATTCCCGGTTCAAAACAGGCATTGCCGATAGTTGCCGCCTGCTGGTCTCCGGCAACGCCGAGAACGGGAATTTCTTTACCAAACAAAGATTTCTCGGTGACACCGAATTCATCGGCACAATCCAGTACTTCCGGCATCATCAAAACCGGCACGTCGAGAATATCAAGCAACTCTTCATCCCACCGGTTTTCGGCGATATTGTAGAGCAGAGTTCGGGATGCGTTAGTTGCATCGGTGACGTGTCTTTTGCCGCCGGTTAGCCGCCAGATCAGATAGCTATCGATGGTGCCAAAGGCCAATTCGCCTTTTTTTGCCCGTTCTCGGGCACCTTCCACATTGTCGAGTATCCAGTTGATTTTGGTGCCGGAAAAATAAGGATCAAGCAGCAGGCCGGTTTTAGCGGAAAAGGTCGATTCATGGCCTGAATTTTTCAGTTCATTGCAAAATTCTGCGGTTCGCCGGTCCTGCCAGACAATTGCGTTGTGGATAGTCTCGCTACCTGCGCGGTCCCATACCAGAGTTGTTTCGCGCTGGTTGGTGATGCCGATTGCGGTTATATCAGATGCATCAAGTGAGGCATTTGCAAGCGCGCCCTTGCAGGTATCAACCACACTTTGCCATATTTCTTCCGGGTCATGCTCAACCCATCCGGACTTTGGAAAATGTTGGGTAAATTCCTGTTGGGCAAGCCCGCATATGTTCTGTCGATCATCAAATATGATTGCTCGCGAGGAAGTGGTCCCCTGATCAATCGCCAATATATATCCGCTCACGATATTCTCCCAGATTTTTCCGCTAACATTAAGCATTCGCGCCGGTCTTCACAACAGCAATCAAAGTCGTTTTAATTAATTGCCGCATGCGTTATCATAGGCAACAAAACCATTTTACCCTGCTATTTATGGCCTGCTATTTATGGGATGACCCTTGTGAAAAAAACCATTGTTCTAACCGGCGCCAGTCGCGGCATTGGCCATGCGACCGTTAAACGATTTTCGTCAGATGGCTGGCGGGTAATCACCTGTTCGCGCAATCCGTTTGATGAGAACTGCCCCTGGCCGCAAGGTGCTGAAGATCACATTCAGGTCGATCTTGCCGATCCTGAAAATCTTGGCAATGCGGTTGCTCAAATGCGCCAGCGGATTACGGATACCGGTGGCGAATTGCACGCTCTTGTCAACAATGCGGCCATCAGCCCGAAAAGCGATGACGGAAAACGGCTGGATTCGATTTCCATGCCCATGCATGCCTGGCGTACGGTTTTTCAGGTCAATTTTTTTGCACCAATCATGTTGGCGCGAGGCTTGCTCGCAGAACTTGAAGCGGCAAAGGGTTCAATCGTTAATGTGACATCAATTGCCGGCAGCCGGGTGCATCCATACGCTGGATCGGCCTATGCCACATCGAAGGCGGCCCTTGCCTCGCTTACCCGTGAAATGGCCTCGGATTTTGGTCCCCATGGCATACGTGTCAATGCCATTGCGCCGGGTGAGATTGACACCTCAATCCTTTCTCCCGGCACCGATGAAATCGTAAAGGATTTCCCGCTCAGGCGGCTCGGACAAACCAGCGAAGTTGCTGAAACCATATTCTTTCTGTGTTCGGATGCAGCTTCCTACATCACCGGCGCGGAAGTGCATGTGAATGGCGGACAACACGTTTGATACTTACTGAAAACGGGTGGTTAGAATTTTCACTCCGGCTGCTGCAAATGCAATAGCAAATGCACCTTCAAACCAGCGGCGCAATCTAAAATAGCCTGTCCGTATAGGGTCGCTTGAAAACAGCAATGCATACCCGAGAAATATCACTATTCCAGTCAAGGAAAGACTAAAAATGACGATTGCCAGCGAAGATACGGGAGTGCCCGCCGGAATGCCAATAGAATAAAGCGATCCAAAATACAAAATGGCTTTTGGATTGGTCAAGTGAAGGGTCAGCCCTTTTCTATAGG
>JALTNS010000074.1 GCA_027000565.1 Rhizobiaceae bacterium
AGAAAAACCCCTTGCCGCTGCAAGCGACAAAAGAACTGTGGATAGGGATTGAATCAATATCGTTGAATCTACCGCTAACAGATTCAGCAAAAACAGTTTTTCAGATGTTTTCCACCGGTCAAAAAAATTCAGCGGACCGAATTATTTTTTCGCTTTTGCGCGGGGTTTAGCAGCCCTGGCGGGCTTTTTAACACCTTCAAGCTCTGCAACCCTGGCTTCCAGAGCGGATAGTGTTTTCTTTAATTCGTCGTTTTCAGACCGGGCGCGGGATGCCATTTCACGAACAATTTCAAAATCCTCCCGCTGAACCAGATCCATTTTTGCCAAAACCCGTTCGCCCTGGGCGCGGAATACGGTTTCGGCCTCCCGCTGCACCCCTTGTGCCATGCCTGCCGCATCGGTCATCAATTTGGCAAATTCATCGAGGAAACGATTGGGGCCCTGGGAATTCATGGTGATGGTCCATTGCTTGTTTGAAAGGTGATAACATTGAACTAGGTAATTGAGGCCATTGTTTCAAGTCCGGAACCGGTTCTGGCAACATTACCAATGATTAACCGGGTGGTTGAGTGATATTAATTTACCGGCAGCACCGCATCCGGTAAATAAACAGCAACGAATCATGGCAATGTCCGGCTGATTGCCGGGTTTTTGCCCATCAAAGGAAATATTGATGAATTATTTGCAACTACCCATGATGGCGCTGCAGTTTCCATTGATCGATCCGATTATATTCGAAATTGGTCCACTGGCAATTCGCTGGTATGGTCTGGCCTACGTTACCGGCATATTGCTCGGCTGGTGGTATGCCAGACGGCTGGTGGCAAATCCGACATTGTGGGGTGGAAAACCCGCGCCCATCAGACAGATTGATCTGGATGATTTTCTGGTCTGGGCGGCCATTGGCATCGTTCTTGGTGGACGTTTCGGCTATATCCTTTTCTACGATCTTGCCCGATACATAGAATATCCGATGGAAATTTTTGCGGTCTGGCGCGGCGGCATGTCGTTTCACGGAGGCGCATTGGGCACATTGGTGGCGATGGTATTGTTCGCCCGCTCAAGAGGGTTCTCGGCGTTCAGTCTTATGGATGTGATTGCCACCGTTTCCACGTTCGGCCTGTTCTTTGGACGGATTGCAAACTTCATCAATTCCGAACTTTGGGGTCGGGTTACCGACGTTCCATGGGCATTTGTGTTTCCCAATGGCGGAGATTTGCCACGCCATCCAAGCCAGCTATATGAAGCCGCACTTGAGGGCGTGGTGCTATTCATAATCTTGCGGGCTATGATCTTTTCTGCCGGGAAACTCGCAACACCCGGATTTGTCGCCGGTGCATGGATATTCTTCTATGGTGTTGCGCGGATTATTGTCGAATTCTTCCGCCAGCCTGATGCCCATATCGGATATCTGGCGGGAGGCTGGCTGACAATGGGCATGGTATTATCTGTTCCGATGTTGCTGGTCGGGATATGGTTTATGATGACCGCAAAATCCCGTGTGCAAGTGGATAAATGAACAAGACTGCTCCGTTGATTGACCGGATCAGCCGCCAGATTGAAACTGACGGACCAATCAGCATCGCGGAGTATATGACAATTTGTCTGGCTGATCCGCTGGCGGGATATTATTCGACGAAATCGCCCATTGGCCAAAATGGTGATTTTATTACCGCGCCCGAGGTCAGCCAGATGTTTGGCGAATTGATCGGCATCTGGTGCGTTGCCATGTGGCGCAATATGGGATCGCCCGACCGGTTTAATCTGGTTGAAAC
>JALTNS010000075.1 GCA_027000565.1 Rhizobiaceae bacterium
GCGGTGATGAGCGACTGATATTTCCACCGGGAAGTTATTCATTAAATCCTTATCAGGCATTGCTTGGCAATGAAGCAATCCGATCGGCCCTTGGCCGCAGCTTGATTGTCGGATTTCAGGTAGTAGCGCTTTCACTGATTGTTGGGGTGCCGGCGACTATCGCATTGGTACGGTATCAATTCCGCTTTCGTTTTTCTATCGCAATGTATCTGATTTTGGGTGTTGCAACACCGCTGATTGCTTCGGCCTTTGCGTTCTTGGTGTTGTTTACCAAAGCCGGAGTGCTTGGATCCTTGTGGCCAATTTCGGTGGGAATTACCGTGGTCAATCTACCATTTTTGATGTTTTCTGTGGCGTCATCTTTGGCAAGTCTTGACCCAAGACTTGAAGAAGCCGCTGCAACTCTTGGGGCCGAACAGGTTCAGACATTTATATTTGTCACCCTGCCCGGCATCATGCCTGGCATCTTGTCAGGAACAATCATGGTGTTTGTGCTGGGAATTTCGGAGTTTGTGATATCCCTCCTACTATCCACCGTCAGCATTCAGACTTTGCCAATTGCAATGTTTGCCAGCCTGCGCGGACCGCCGCCACCGGAAGTGGCTGCTGCTGCTGGACTTTACGTAATCGCCGCACTTTTTGTGGTGCTGACACTGACCAGCCTGAAAAGTACCGAGCAGTTCTTTTACCGTTCAGATTGAGTGGGTTTGTATTATGCGGCGTCCAGTGCTTCATCGCCATAATAGAGCGATACGGCATGTTTGGCCTTGGCAAAAAACAACCAGCGTTCAACCAACATGCCAATCAGGTGGCAAAGGGCAGCAATCACCGACAGCAAAACAGCAGTCATTGAACCTTGCATGGCAAATGCAAGCGCGAGCGATACTGCCGGGATAATCAAAGCCAATACTATTGTGATATTCCAAAGCATGGAGGCATGTTTGCGCGCCACTCGAAAACCCATTTCGCGGGTCAGGTAATTAGCCATCATATGTGGCCGCTCAAGCAATCGTACTTTACCCAAATGGCCAAGGCCGGTTGCAGTCTCCATGCTTGATTTGCCGTAACCTTCGCTCTGGCGGCGGTTCCAGAACCATTTTATCAGCCATGCAGCAACCAGCACCAATAAAGCGTATTGCGGAATGTTACCGGAATTTCCCTCAAACACAGCGACCAATACATTGAGAACAACCGCACCACTAGCAATGGAAAACGCCAGATAGCTGGCAGGTGTAAGCCAGGTATTCCACAGGCTGATGGTACGCAATGACCCATAGATCATCGAGGTGGAAAATACCGTCAGCATTGCAAGAACGGCTGCAACAATGCCAAGCCAGCCGATACTGCTATCCATAAATATCGACAGGAAGGCCAGAATTGTTATCGGCACATAGGTCAATATTGCCAGCACGCCTTCACGTGACAACCAGCTTGAACGCCATTGCGAGAAGGCTCTGATTGCATTTTTTGGGTTGGCCAGGTGCAATGTCGACGATAACAAACCTATTGAAATCAGGGCAAGAGCCAGAAAGTAACCAGCTTTCACTGACATCATGGAGGGATCAATAAAACCCAACCCCAACAAAGCTGCAAGGCCGTAGCCGGTACCGGAGAAGGTCGTGAATACTATCACAGAATAGGCCGGATGCATCAGCTTTCCCCCTGATTGTTTTCGCTGCCGAGTTTGGTCAGTGTCTTGTCGACCCAACCGAAAAAGCCGTCTGCGGTTTTGGTAATGTCTTTGGTCGTTTCAGCTTCATCTTGCGGCAAGGTTGCTGCAAGTGACTCCCGATTTCGGGGCGGTAGATATTTGTTTGTTGGGCTGTTGCCCTGCTCTGGCATAAGATCGAACCCGCCCCGTTCCTCGACCAGCTTTGATATATCTGAATTGGGGTCGCCAAGATCACCAAAGTGGCGCGCACCTGCCGGGCAAGTTCGGACACAGGATGGAATGCGGTCAATTTCCAGCAATGAATCGTTGTAAATCCGGTCCACGCACAGAGTACATTTTTTCATAACTCCGGCTGCAAGATCCATTTCGCGGGCACCATATGCACACGACCAGGCACAAAGTCCGCAGCCCATGCATTTGTTTTCGTCAACCAGCACAATGCCGTCTTCCTGGCGTTTGTACGAAGCACCGGTAGGGCAAACGGTTACGCAAGGCGCGTCTTCGCAGTGAAGGCAGGATTTGGGGAAGTGGACCACTCTTGCCTCAGTGCTTTGGTCGATCACCTGCCCGTCTTCCGGTACAACTTCAAATGTGTGAATGCGGTTCAGGAATGAGCCGGAAGGGTTCGCGCCGTAAGGTTGCTGGTCGGACAAGGCATTGCCATATCCGCCAGTGTTCCATTCCTTACAGGCGATTACACAGGCGTGGCAGCCAACGCAGGTATCGAGGTCGATCACCAATCCAAGTTTTTTATTAGTGGTTGCAGGCAGTGAAGTCATTTTGTCCACTCCTGTCCAAAGCGTAGAACTATTGGTGTTTTTTCCGGATTACCGGGGCGCTTTTGTGGTTCGAAATGTGGTTCGCTGACAGTACCGCCCTCTTCTGCTTTTTCGATCTTGATGCGAAGGTCAAACCATGCTGCCTGCCCGGTAATCGGATCGGAATTTGACCAGCGCCGGTTATCGCCCTTCGGTGGAAGCAATTCACTGATCAGATGATTAAGTAAAAAGCCCTTTGTCGCTTCCGGTGCCTTGGCATCCAGCGCCCATGCGCCACCGCGTTTGCCTATCGCATTCCACGTCCACAAGGTTTTATCATTGAGCGCATCCATGCGGGCGATTTGCACTTTGATTTTGCCATGCCAGGATGACACCCAAGCCCAGTCTCCGTCTTTCAAATTGTGTTCATCACAAACAGGTCCCGGGATATATAGCGGGTTTTTGGTATGGATTTGACGCAACCATGCATTTTGCGATCCCCAGGAGTGGTACATTGCCATCGGCCTTTGGGTAAGCGCGTGCAAGGGAAATTCTGAATTATCAACCCCGGCTTCTTCAAATGGCGCATACCAGCTTGGTAGAGGCGTAAAACAATCGACTACCTGCGCGCGCAAATGTTCAGGCGGTTGCGGTTCGCGCAAGCCCTGCCCCGCGAGGCGGAATTTCTGTAATTCTTCAGAATAAAGCTGGAACACTACCGGTGATGGCTCATCGAAAAAGCCCATATCGACGGCAAAATCCTGATAGGCCTTGTTGGCGTGTTTGAAGAACTGCGCCTCCATCGGGATTTTCTTTTTCCAGAAAGCGCCGTTTTCCTTGTATCTTTCGATTTGCTCGGGGTTGGGAGCACCACGCCCCTCGCTCTTGCCATCCCTGCCCCGGAAACCGGCCAGCGGCCCAACGCCGGGCCGACGTTCGTGATTGATGATATAATCTTCGTAATCTTTGAAGAGCGGTTTACCATCGAGATCGACAAAATCTTCCAGCTTCAAGCGAACACCCAGATCAAGCAGAACAGACTGGAACCCACGCACCCCTGCATGGCCTTCGCGCTCAGGTTCAACCACCGGCCAGCGAATTGAATCGCATACCGCATCCGGCTCTGATATCGGTCTGTCGAGCAGTGAAATACAATCGTGACGTTCAAGATAGGTGGTATCCGGCAAAATCAGGTCGGCATAGGCTACCATTTCACTGGAATAGGCATCAGAATAGATAATCCGCGGGATTTTATATTCTCCGGTCTCGGGATCCTTATCTTCAAGCATTTCAATGGTGCCGCGGGTATTCATTGACGAATTCCACGCCATATTGGCCATGTAGAGAAAAAGAGTATCGATCTTATAAGGATCACCCGCATGGGCATTGGCAATCACCATATGCATCTGGCCATGAACGGCCATCGGTGCTTCCCATGTGAACGCCTTGTCGATGCGGCAGGCCACCCCTTCAACATCTTGCAACAAATCTTCCGGGCCGGTTGGATAACCCAGATGCGGCCCCGCCAAAGGTTGGCCCGGCAAAAACGGCTGCATCAAGGTGTGTGGTTGCGGGTGGGCTGATATCGGTTTTGGATAAGGTGGTTTATTGCGAAAACCTCCCGGAACATCGACAGAACCAATGAGTACCTGCAATACATGAAGGGCGCGGCAGGTCTGAAAACCATTGGAATGGGCTGAAATTCCGCGCATCGCGTGGAAAGAAACCGGTCGGCCAATGAATTTATCATGGCGTTCGCCCTTCATATCAACCCAGGGCTGCTCAATGACAATTTCCTCTTCAAAGGCAACGCGAGCAATTTCTGCGGCCAGGCCTTTGATGGTTTTTGCATCAATACCGGTGGTTTCGGCAACTGACGCCGGAGAATGTTCGTCTTTAAGATATTCCTCGGCCATCATTTCAAGAACCGGGCGAGCGGTTGTGCCATCGCCCAACTTGATTTTACCTGTAAGTGCTGCGGTTACACCTTTTTTGTGGCGCGAGACCTTGCGCCCGGTGGCAGCATTGATCACCAGTTCGTTGCCTTCTTTGTCGCGCAAGAACAGTCCGTGATTCTCAGTGCCCGGCGCATCAATTACTAACCACGGGGCATTGGAATAACGGCCAATATAATCAAGGTCGATCTTGCGTGTACGAAACAGTTCATGGATCAGCGCCATGATCAACAAGCCGTCTGTACCAGGGCGAATGCCAAGCCAGTCGTCGGCAACGGCTGAATAACCGGTGCGAATCGGGTTGATTGACACAAAACGTGCGCCGTTTTTCTTAACCTTGCCAATGCCGGTTTTGATTGGATTGCTATCGTGGTCTTCGGCGACACCGAACATCACAAACATTTTTGTACGTTCCCAGTCGGGCGTGCCAAATTCCCAGAACGCCCCGCCTATTGTGTAAATTCCGGCTGCCGCCATGTTGACAGAACAAAAGCCGCCATGTGCCGAATAGTTGGGCGTACCAAATTGTTTTGCCCATAAGCTGGTAAATGACTGTGATTGGTCACGACCGGTAAAAAAAGCCAGTTTTTTGGGCTTTTCACGAAGTGGCTTGAGCCAGTCGACGGCGATGGTCATCGCCTCTTCCCAGGATATTTCCTTAAATTCTCCAGACCCGCGTGGTCCGGTTCTCACCATTGGTGCGCGTAGTCTAGCCGGAGAATAGTGCTGCATGATTCCGGCCGACCCTTTGGCGCACAAAACGCCCTTGTTTATCGGGTGATCGCGATTGCCATCAATATAACGAACTTTGCCGTCGCGCAGGTGGACATTGATGCCACAGCGACAGGCACACATATAGCATGTGGTTTTGCGAACCTCGTCGCCGACAGGTTCATCCAGATTAAGAATTGGTTCGGCGCTCATACATTATCCTATTCATTTATTCGCATATTTACAGGATAACGCGTAAAAGTCCAGTTGTTGCAAGGAATATTAACAGACCGAGACAAAATATCCGATAGAATTTTTCATGGGCATTGGAAAATAGGCGGCTTCCAATCATCACACCAATGATGGTGGGAATGGCCAGTGTTGCACCACGCCAGATAACAATTTCTGTCATCAGATCAAAATAAACATAATAAAACAGTGACATTACGAGTGATAGAAATAAATACATCACTAGGCTGGCGCGAATGACCCTGGCTCTCCTGCCAAGGCTGAAAACATAAATGACCACGACCATGCCTCCGACACCGGCGATGCCTGTAACCAGGCCGGACAACAGTCCGGCACTGTAAAGAATTGTGGCCCGTTCGGGATTTCTTGGGTGGATGTTTGCAAAAAGCAGAATCGCCAATATCAATATTGTTGAAAGTGCAAATATACGGGTTAGCTCTAATGGTGCTGTGGTTGTGAGGGTCAGGCCAATAGGCATACCAATCGCGGAAGCTACCACCAGCCCTATAACAACCCGCATATCGGCGTCCTTAATGCCGCCACGCACCATCATCAAACCTGCAGCGGCCTCAAGAATAAAATTCATTGGTAGAATTTCAAATGGTGGCAGGATTGTTGCGAGGCTTGCCATAATCAATGCAGACAGCGCAAAACCTGAAAACCCACGCACAATACCGGCAATAAACACAACACCAGTCAAGAACAGCAATTGTGTATATTCCAGGCCGGTGAGTGCGAGTAATTCTGTCACATAGTTGATCCGCAACAAAGATCTTCCCGCCAGTTGCCGGGAAGACGTTTTGCACATTTGGTAGAATGATTATGCACCTTTTTGCGGCCTCATGTCGGCAATATCAATTCCGGCGACTTCAACTGGGGCCGTCATTGCATCACGCCGGAAAGGTTCGCCCAATTCCTGATTAAGTATCACTTCTATGAAGGTTGTAACGCCATTGTCTTGTGCAGCGCAGGCCTCTTGCAACGTCTCAGTCAATTCTGTCTGGGTTCGTACGGTAATACCCTTTAGACCACAACCTTCAGCAACTTTAGCGTAGCTCAAATGTGGATCGAGTTCGGTTCCAATGAAATTATTATCGTACCACAAAGTAGTGTTTCGCTTTTCTGCACCCCATTGATAGTTGCGGAATATAACCATAGTAACCGCTGGCCAGTCCTCGCGGCCAATCGAAGTCATTTCATTCATTGATATGCCAAAAGCACCATCGCCGGCAAAACCGACAACCGGCACATCGGGGCATCCGATCTTAGCACCAATGATCGAGGGAAAACCATAACCACAAGGGCCAAACAGGCCGGGAGCGAGGTATTTACGTCCCTGTTCAAAACTCGGATAAGCATTGCCAATGGCGCAATTGTTACCGATATCGCTCGATATTATTGCATTTTTAGGCAGACCATCCTGAATGGCACGCCATGCCATGCGCGGCGACATCCGGTCCGGATCGCGTTCACGGCTTTCTTCGTTCCAGTGAGTACCCGGATCGTCGTCCTCGTGATCCATGCTGGCCAAAGTTTGCAACCATGCAGATTTAGTCTGATGAATAAGGGCCTTGCGCTCGTCCCTGCCCTCATTCCCGGCATCAGGTGCCAGTTGTGATAAAATTTGTTGGGCAACCGTGCTGGCATCACCACATATGCCAACCGTAACCTTTTTGGTTAGGCCAATACGGTCTGAATTCATATCAACCTGAATTATTTGGGCGTCTTTTGGCCAGTAATCTATGCCATATCCCGGCAAGGTCGAAAACGGATTAAGCCTTGTTCCCAACGCCAGCACGACATCAGCCTGGGCAATCAGCTCCATGGCTGCTTTGGAACCGTTATAACCCAACGGTCCGGCTGCAAGGGGATGAGAGCCAGGAAATGAATCATTGTGCTGGTAGCCGCTGCAAACCGGTGCATCGAGCCGCTCGGCCAGTGCAATACAATCAGGAATAGCGTTGCCAATGACAACTCCTGCACCCGACAGGATGACCGGAAATTTAGCTTCCGATAATATGCGTGCTGCTTCGGCAACCGCTTCAGCGCCACCGGCAGGGCGCTCGAGGCGCACTATCTGCGGTAGTTCGATATCTATGACC
>JALTNS010000076.1 GCA_027000565.1 Rhizobiaceae bacterium
GTTGCGCTGGATGAATAAAGTCCGTAACTCGCAAAACGAATAATCGCATTATTTAAATTAATCGTACTGCCACTAAAGTGCTGGATATAAGCCCAGTCGTTTGCAGCGGGCAAAGAAACCGTTGCATCACCATTCGTATCAGATAACACATCATCTTTAATTGACGTAAATATGGCTTCATTGGACGGGGTTGAAACAACATCCAGCGTGCCATACACATACATAATGATATTAGGGTCAAATTTTAAAATCGCATTGTCGGTGACCGTTAAAACCACCCCTGCATTTACCGTTACAGTACCCGCGATATTCCATACGCTCGTGCCCGTTCCCAGAGGGTCAGCACCCAAAACGGCATCCGCAACCACGGTACCTGAATAACGAATCGACATGTCTGGAGCCGATGCAAAAGATGTTCCGGCAAACACATTCGCCGGTAGACTTTGCCCGCCAATATTGAAAGGTGTCGTTGTGCCAGTCACGTTAATATTGGCAAAATTTGTTGGCAAACTATTCGATGACAGAGAAATGGCCGCCACATCGCTACCATCTATTGCGATATTTTCATAAGAGCCTGTTGCCCCCGTACCTAAGGATAATCCCGACCATCCACCGGTAACAGACGTGCTACCCGTTGTTGCGAATATCGGGTGCGCATTTTCAACTCGAATAGATGCATAGTTTGCATTGGTGCCACCGATCGTATTAGTGCCATCAATCGTGGGCACAACATACGCACCCACGGTATTTTGGTTGAAATAAACGGCCTCTCGAGGCGTGCCTGAAATGGTTAAATTTGAAAGGCTGGCATCAATCACACCGCTATTTGCATTGTGATAAACGTGCAGCCCTCTGCCCTTTGCATTTGTGACTGTTAGCTGATCAACGGTGCCACGAATATTCCCACCGAGACTACGAATATAAACACTAGTGTAAAAAGTATTGGAGCCCGCCTTATCAACACTAATATTCGATACATTCAATTGCATAGTACTGCTACTAGTCGAATTAAAGTACATGCCATGATTAGTCGTTGAACGGTTATTACCATCAACATCTACAATTTTAATATTGGAAAAGTTTGCGTTATTCGTGCTTGAACCCGATGTTTGATATCGCACTCCGTATATATTGCAATCACCTATATCCATATAGCGGAACACCGCAGAGGCATCATCGACTATCAAGCAACTGCTGCCATAGTAAATATTGACCCCATTTAACCGCCCATTACTGGTGCCAAAAAACTGCACGCCCTGCCAGTTACCGGCAGAAGGTGAAGTTGCATTTGCATCACCATTAGTATCGGCATTAATGGAATCATCCCTGGATGAGGTAAATATAATACGCTGGGGAAGCGGATTTTCTCCTAGCGCATTCAGAATTCCACCCGCTTTTACGTCAACATTGATGACATCATCAATTTTCACCACCACACCGGATTCTATCGTTAGTGTCGCACCGCTTTGTATCACTAAATCGGCCTGCACCCAGTACGGAGAATTCGCCAGTGACCAGGTTGTATCCACACTAATCGTGCTCTGAGCACTGCTGATAACGGTTGGAATGGGGAACGAGTTAAGGTCATTCGGGTCTGTACCCGCTGCAAGTTCATGCTGATCATAAAACCCATCACTGTCTGAATCTGCCAGATTCGGATCGGTTACCGAAGGGTTTGCTAGTAACTCATCGGCATCGGTAATGGAGTCACCATCCGCATCTGCATTCACCAGCACAGAAATAATGCCACTGGCCGATCCACCCTGCCC
>JALTNS010000077.1 GCA_027000565.1 Rhizobiaceae bacterium
CGTAAACCTGTTTTCTTTTCTCTCATGGCTTTTTATCATAGCCAGATGTGCCGGCAATACAAACAGACACTCCGCCAGTGAAAAAAGCAGGGTTAAAATAACGACCTGAGGAATCACCATCCATAATCGTCCTTCGGCCCCGGGTAAAAAAAGAATCGGCATAAAGGCAACGACACTGGTCAACACCGCAAATATAACCGGCTTCGACACATCCTGCGCACCTTCTATCGCCCCCTTTAAACCCATTTTACCCTTAAGGTGATATTTATGAATATTTTCACCCACCACTATGGCATCATCAACCACAATACCCAGCACCAGAATAAAACCAAACATTGAAATCATATTAATGGAGCCATCAACATGGGGTAATAACCAGAAAGCCCCCATAAAGGAAACCGGAATACCCAGACTCACCCAGAAAGCCAGACGCAGGCGTAAAAATAACACCAGAATAAGAAACACCAGCAATAAACCGGTCATGGCATTTCTTATGAGCAAATACATACGGCTTTTAAAATAGCTGGATTTATCCTGCCAGATATTCAGTTCAATACCATTGGGTAACTGTGGTGATTTATTTTTAATATACTGATTAATGCTGTCAGAAATTTTTAGAATATTCTGTTCACCCACCCGGTAAACCGTTATTAACAACCCGGGCTGACCATTAAACTCACCGTGAAATTCCACGTCTTCAAAGCCATCTACAACACTCGCCACATCTGCCAGTTTAATTGAACTTCCATCTGCATTAGCCCGCAGGGTTAACTGTTCGAAATCATCGCCGGTATAGGCCTGCGCCTGTGTCCGTAGTAATACATCACCACTGTCGGTTTTTAAATGTCCTGCGGGTAAATCCAGCGAAGCTGATCTAACCGCTCGAGTCACCTCATCAAAATTCAAATCATATTCATGCAAACTGCTTTCAGACAACTCTATGGACAGTTCGTAATTTCGTGCATTAATTAACTCAACCTGGGTAATACCCTTAATTTCGGTTAATTCATCGCGCACCGTTTCAGCAATGCTTTTTAATGTGTGCTCATCTGTATCGCCAGAGACCACAACACTGGCGACACTGCTTTTAATACTTATTTCACGGATTTGAGCACGTTCAGCCTGCTCAGGAAAAGTTGAAACCGTATCTATACGTGACTTGATTTCATCCATTATTTCACGGGCATTATAGGCTGCCTCAATACTGGCGGTTACATTACAAAGCCCTTCGGATGCACGACTCGTTAACTTACGAATACCTTCTATATCAAATATATTTTCTTCAATGCGAACACAGACCGTTCTTTCTACTTCTTTGGGTGAGGCACCGGGAAAAACAATACTGACACTCACTTTATCCAGTGAAATATTCGGAATAAGTTCCTTACGGGTAGACTGCAAAGAAAGAATGCCTGCTACCACAATCAGCAGCATGGTTAGATTGGCTGCCACCTGATTTTCAGCAAACCAGGCAATCAGCTTATTCATTGAAAGACATAGCTTCAGTTTGAGTAGACGCGTTAGCGCGAAGTGGACTCAGTTGCATTCCCTGCACAGGAAAATCAATCGAATTAACAATAACCCTGTCTCCCTGATTCACACCTGACTTTATATAAATGTAATGCCTGTCCTTACTGAGAATTTCAATTTTCTGTTTTTGCAACTGATCCTGTTGATTAATTAACCAGACATTTTTTCCATAACGCAAAACACTTCGCGGTAACTTAATTATCTGTTTTTTAACTCCGCTCAGCTCAGCTTTTACA
>JALTNS010000078.1 GCA_027000565.1 Rhizobiaceae bacterium
GTAGGAAAGTGCTTAGTGAGCGAGGAAATGAGTTTGTTTGTATCCCATAGTATCCCCCAGCGAACATGTTTTGACCAAATATTGTGTCCGATAAATGGATCAAAAAATGAGAAGGAAAGCAGCGGAAGGACATAGAGATCGGATAGAACAACCATGGGAGTTAGTGAAAGAACTGGGTCTTTGTCGTAATCACTTATAGAAGAATATGCTTTCTCAAATTTTCGCATGCACTCTCCAGTATCAGTTAATGCAGAAGGTATTAATCTCAGTGTCTTGCAACTTTTAAGAACGGTCATTGCGTGATCAGTTAAGGGCTGGGCTTTTGCGATTCGGATTACTTGGGGAGAGTTAGCTATGACAGTTGCCAGAATATGAGCAAGATGTTTCTTCGACCCTTTCCTGACGACCTTAGAATAATCTCGTTGACTTTCTGCAGACGTTATGATTTGATCAAGATGGCCAGTTTTGTGCTGAGAATAGGATTCAGTCATTGTTTTGTTGTCATCTGTTTGTTGTAGAAGCTCAGAAGTCTTGAACATATTCGCAAAGGACACGTGGGGGTGAAGATCTACCGAACAGAATGCAAGAGCCCATGTCCAATTCTTAGGAGTGAGACGGTATCGTTGAAGCTCTCGTTTGAGTATGACATAGTGGATCAAGCGAACAACTATGGATGTGAGCATGAATAAGCCCACAACTTTGACAAGTGACAAGTAAGGGTCGTATGGGCTTTGAAAAACATTGGGATATTGTTTCAACAGGAATTTCGCAATACTTGGAGAAAACCCTACAAGAGAAAAGAAACCAATTGATATTCCCAAGAGCACAGTGCTTGCCCAGTCTGCTATTTGCCAAGGCCTAAATGGTGGGGGATGCTCATGAAACTCGATGACAAACCCCTGGTTTGAAGGGTCGGTTCCCTTTAGAATCCATAGACCCACTTCTCCGGACCCAAGCTCATTAAAATATTCGGTTTTAAATCGAATTTCAGTCATCGCTATTCTCCTAAGGGGTTCTTGCAAATTAGTATGATAATGTATCGAATTCTTAATTTATAAGCATCGGAGGAATACATGGCTTGATTATATCTTATGTGAAGCCACAATGGTTATGTAATACAGTCTTGCATGAGAATCGCCTAAAAGTACTCCTCTAGTAGATCAATGCCACCTTTTGAATCAGAGCTGTCTATCCCTCTAATTTCCTTATAAGAGTATGTCGCGATTTGAAGAATATGATGCTATTTCCCCTAATACAGGGTGAGAAATAAGCACTCTTGTGATTTCATGGAGATCTAATGCAATAAAAAGTAAGACACCAAGTAGATTCGTTCCAATATCATCATTTTTATTGCTTTATTCATAATACCCCCACTTCATATCTTTTCTTGAAAGGCATAGTTAATACTTCTCTGTTTAGCAACAGATATGACCTTAGCACATGACTTAAGCATCATTCTAAGAGGTATTGCCTCAAATAAGTTAATACCCTTTTAGAAGAAGGTAAATGGGGAATGAATATGCACGATTCTCTTCAGAGTAAGAATTATACTAAATTCAAAGGAGCTATGATTTTGCAAGATGAAGTAGCGTTTCTTCAAGCACTGAGAAAAAAATATGGGAGAGCGTATCTAACTTCCATTGATATTTCAATTAACATATTTTCTGAATATAGAGACTCTGTTAGGGACTTCGAATTTGACGTTGATGCAAAAAGCCGGCAAGTAATTGGAGTAAACCTTTCTGGGAAAGAGTTTCAAG
>JALTNS010000079.1:0-913 GCA_027000565.1 Rhizobiaceae bacterium
GTTACCAAAGGTTGCAAGAACCTGGAGAATTCAACCAATATCAACTCCGTAGTCTGCTTGAGTTACATCTTCTCATAGAGAAACTTTGGCGGGAGTTGGGCTCAATACTGTCCGGGAAAATAGTTTGCGTAGACTTCCTGGTTTGACATATTCTTGATTGGCATGGAATTTGCATCCATTTTCGGATATGGAAAAAACGACAAAACAACTTGAGGATCGGCAAAGTGATCCACAAAAAAGCAGACCCGCAAAATCGGCACGGCAAGACAAATCAATCTGGCCGCATCAGGTGCAGGGTGGGAAGTATGTGAAACTGCTCGAAAAGTTTGTGCAGTCCCTGCGTGATGAAGATGGGCAATCGGCACATGGTAATCAGAAACTATTTCTGGACGACGTTTTTATCGTTTATCTGCTCTCTTTTTACAACTCATCGATCAACTCTCTGCGACTCATCGAAGATTTCAGTCAGACCAACCAGGGCAGGCGACATCTGACGATGAGAAAAATATGCAAAACAACACTCTCCGATTTCAACGCGATGGCAGACCCAAAACGATTAGAACCACTGATTGAATCATTGCGACAATCGCTACATAAGAAAGGATTTGACGGAAAAACAGATAAAGGGGGACTGACCGAACTGCTTAAAAAGACCGTTGCGGTGGATGGTACTTTTCTGCCGGCGCTGTCGAATGTCGCCTGGGCGGTTCGCAATAAAAACCAGCACGGTTCGCAAAGTTACCGGGCGAGGTTCGACGTCCTGCTCAAAGTCGATAGCTGGCTTCCCGAAGCGATTGTCGTCCCCGAAAAAAAACAGAGCGAAGCCGATTCCGCACGGCAGCACATAAAACCGGGCAACCTTTATTTGTATGATCGTGGTTACATCAGCCTGCCATTGATCGCGGATCATTAC
>JALTNS010000079.1:923-1758 GCA_027000565.1 Rhizobiaceae bacterium
GATCATTACGACTGGAAAGAGCCGAATTCCCCTGGAAAACAGGCGGAATTCGTGATTCGCCTCAAGGGAGACCCCAACTCAAAAGGATCCATCACGCTGGAAACAATCCAACAGCGTAAGCTCACACGAGAAGACCGCAAGGCGGGCGTGGTACAAGATCGTCTTGTTCGTTTCTCTTCTGAGAATGCGGCCAAGCTTGGCTTGCAGCACGTCGAACTGCGGGAAGTAATCATTGAATATGAAGAAGATGGCGAAACGAAAACATTGCGATTATTGACCAACATACTCGATATCGCTGCTCACCTGATTGGCGATTTATACCGTCATCGCTGGCAGGTGGAATTGTTTTTCCGCTGGCTCAAATCGTACGGCAACTTTCGCCATCTGATCAGCCAGACAAAGCAGGGCATGCAGTTAAGCTTGTATGTAGCCATTATCGGTATTATGTTGATGTACTTGCACACGGGGTTCCGTCCCAGCAAATACATGTTCGCGATGATGAGCCAAGTTACCAGCGGCGGCACGACGTTAGAAGATATCACGCCGGTTTTGCGAGAGCGAGAACGGCGCTGCGAACTCGCTCGTCAATCTCAGCGTCTCCGGAATGCCAAAAAGCGAGCCGAAAAAATGAAACAACAGCAATCGTAGTGGCCGGTCTCAACAGACACTCGGTCCGCTTCACGCTGCGCGAAAATAACCGAGCAGGCCCCATCGACAGCAAAACCTCCACCCCAATTCACTCGAATCACACCGCTCACTCTTGTAAAAACAACAAGCTTCAAAGACAATTCTACAAATCAAAATTTCCCGGACAGTATTGGGCGATGCCCCAGGC
>JALTNS010000080.1 GCA_027000565.1 Rhizobiaceae bacterium
GGACGTGGAGTCAGGCGAGACCTTTTCCGATGCCCTCCGTAAGTACCCGAAAGCCTTTCCCGACCTCTATGTGAGCATGGTGCGCTCCGGCGAGGCCAGTGGTGACTTGGATGGCGTGCTGCTTCAATTGGCGGATTACCTGGAGGCTGCTGAGGAGTTGAAGCGGCGGATTAAGTCGGCCATGACCTACCCCGTTGTTGCTTTCAGCATGATTATCCTCATTGCGGGTGGCTTGATCGTGTTCGTTGTGCCCCAGTTTGCAGAGATTTTCGGTAGTTTTGGACGTGACCTGCCGGCGCCGACACAGATACTAATTCACCTCAGTAACTTCCTGCGCTCGTGGTATGCGATTCCTTCGATGATTATTGCCGGTATCGTGATATTTGTCAGTGTCCGTGCGTATGCAGCCACAGAAACAGGGCGCTATAATTTGGACAAGTTGAAGCTGCGCCTGCCCATCTTCGGTAATTTACTCAGGAAGGTGGCCATCAGCCGCTTTACCCGCACCCTCAGTACCCTGATTCGCAGTGGTGTAGCCATCCTTCAGGCCCTTGAGATTACGGAGCGTACCGCCGGCAACGAGGTCTTCGCCAAGGCGGTCCGGGAGGCCGCCGACAGTGTTCGGAACGGTGATACGCTGGCAGAACCACTCATGCGCAGTGAAGTCTTTCCGGGCATGGTAACGCGAATGATTGGTGTCGGCGAGAAGACCGGTGCGCTGGAAATCATGCTGTCGAAGATCTCTGATTTCTACGATGCGGAAGTTAAGGCCATGGTGGATAGCCTGACCAGCCTTATCGAACCTATTCTGATCGGTATGATGGGTGTGGTCGTGGGGGGGATCGTTATCGCCCTCTTCATGCCTATCCTCCAGCTTTCCTCGTTGGTGAGCACCTGATTTTTCTCCAATCTGAAAAGACAATCCAAGTGCCGACCCTGCGGGGTCGGCTTTTTTTGTAAGCGTTCTCAGCGCCCCATTTTTTACTTTCCCTTGATACGTTAAAAAGTAGCTGCGGGTGCCACGGGCAAGCTAGTGTGGACAGCGATGCATAGTGCGCTTTTCAACGCACAGCAAAACCTCGTGCCGTGTCCGCTGGTCAAAAACACAAGCAGTGAGACGAGGACACCATCCACCATGTTTCGAAACCCAATGATTTATTCTCTTGTTATCGCCTTGGCCGCGCTTGTAGTTGCGGACGATGCCAAGGACGATCCCCCCACCGCGATCATGACACAGGTGGAGAATTTTCGCCTGCTGGACCAGACAGGACGTTCCATAGAACTCTACCGTGCCCTTGAGGCCCCGGCGGTGGTCCTTTTTACCCATGGAATCGGCTGTCCCATTGTACGGCGCAGTGCGCCCGAACTGAACCGCCTTCACGAGAAATATGGGGAGCGGGGGGTTGTCTTTTATCTGCTCAACGCCAATTCCCAGGATTCCCGGTCTGATTTGGCGGAGGAGGTCGAGGATTTCGGATGGACCATGCCCATTCTCAAGGATCCAACCCAGCGTATTGTCCAGGCCATGGGCTGCAAACGTACCGCAGAGGCGTTGGTGCTCGATCCGAAGGCGGACTGGAAAATTCTGTATCGCGGGCCGCTGGATGACCGATTCGATTATGGCACCCAAAAGGATGGGGCAACGCACCGCTGGGTGGAGGAGGTACTTGATGCCCAGTTGTCGGGCAAGAAAATAGAGCCTCGTCAGGAAAAAACAAAGGGCTGCCTTATCGGTTTTCTCGACGAGAAGCCTGTCTC
>JALTNS010000081.1 GCA_027000565.1 Rhizobiaceae bacterium
TCCGGGCAATGCTTGGGAAGAATACCCGGTTGATTGGCAAGATCAAAAGGGCTGCCTCGGCCTATAATATTGATCCCATACATATTGTCGGCGCGCTTGTTGGTGAGCATACCTACAATGTTGATGCGCTCGATCGTTATCAGACCTACTATGTTAAAGCGCTGGCTTATCTCAATCAGGATCTCTCTTTTCGCTATAAAGATATTCCAGTGACCGAATTTGTCAGCAAGCCGGAATTTTCCGACTGTTCAAGCCGTTCATCGAATTATGACAAATGGTCCTGCCGCGAACGGATATGGAATACCCGGTTCAGAGGCAAGAAGGTAGATGGTGTACGTTATCCCGATGACCGATTTGGGCGGGTATTTTTCCAACCGCTTTTTGCCGGGCAGACATTTGGCCTCGGACAGCTTAATCCGCTGACGGCGCTAAAAGTAACCGACATTGTCCAGCGTACCAGCCGGTTAAAACGGCTGAAAGTAACCGATGCACCGCAAGTTTACAAAACAATCATGGATCCGGATTCCAGCCTTATCTACATGGCTGCGGTGCTAAAAAATTCAATTGATGTCTACAAGAGGATTACCGGTTTCGATATTTCATCCAATCCGGGAATCACCGCAACCCTGTATAATCTTGGCAATGTCAAATCACGGGCAAGAAAACTGGCAGCGATCAACAATCAGCGAAAAGCACTTGGACAACAACCTTTGTTACCGGAAGAAAACTATTATGGCTGGTTGGTAAATGACAAACTGCAGGAGCTCAAAAGCTTGTTTTAGAGCGGGTATTCAGATCAATCAGATTGATGATATTTTCTATTTCCCCGTCATCAAGCTGATCGATGTTTTCAGCCAGCCGGTTTGCAAGCTCCGTTGCCGCCGGTCGCAGTCCGGACGTGTCAATTACCACCCGGGGATGGGAGATTGCCGCAAGTTTTTGCAGCTCTTCCGCCTCGTCCCAGATAATATTGAAATAGCCGATGATACGTTGCAGCAATGCCCAAGTCGGTTTGCCCCGGTGACCATGTTCAAGCGCTGACAAATAGGCATTGGAAATACCAAGACTTTCAGCCATTTGTTGTTGCGATATTCCTCTTTCCTTACGCATAGCCCGCAATTTTTCGCCAAATGGTGTCATCTATCATGCCAATTCCGGTTATTTCAGCCGTTTCAGACGAACATACAACGCGCCCGAACCACCATGATTTCTGTGCGCTTCATCAAATCCGCTGACAATTCCCGCAAGCTCTCCAGATTTTAACCAATAGGGTACCTGGTTGCGAAGAATGCCGGTTCCAGCTTCTCCCTTTCCGGTGATTACCAGCACGAGGCGGCAATTATTGGCGTGGGCCCGGAACAAAAAGCTGCTCAATGCGGTGTGGGCACTGCTTTGAATCATACCGTGGAGATCGATTCTGGCGTCTATCGACATGCGCCCACGGACAATCTTCTTGCGGGTCTTATGATCAAACAACGGCGGTTGTGATTGGTTGGCGCGAACAACGGGTGGTAAAACTGTTGTTGTTGACCGGTGGTCGTTTTTTGATCGTTTGCCCTGAATATTTTTTGATGCCGTTGCGCCCGCAACAGATTTAGATCGTGTATTTTTTACCGGATCATCAGCCCTGGCAAAATTATTGCTTCCTGTTGAGATTGGCGAAACGGTACTTGCCACCTTTTTCCAAAGAATCCGGTCATCTTCCGTAAGGTTTTTGCGCCGCCGTGCCATTCAGCTATCTTACCCGGTCAACTATAATCAAAGAAATGGTTTTTTGGCACAAATACCACGAACTTCGCATCATGTCGTACATCGCCGGCTATCTTTCCGGCCTTTTCCCCCGATCCCAGAAACAGATCGCCACGGCGTGGTCCGACAATGGCCGACCCGGTATCTTGCGCCATCATCAATTGGCGAAATGGATGTTTGCTACCCGGAACAGGATTTTTTGTTTCTATCCAAACCGGTAATCCAAAGGTATGCAGGGTTCTGTCGACGGCCAGGCTGCGCCCGGGTGTGAGGTTCACCTTTGCGGCACCAACGGGGCCATCTGTATCATTTTCAACCGGATATTCGGAAAAAAATATAAAAGAGCAGTTTTGATCAATTACTGATTTGGTTTGGTCAGGATTCTTTGCAAACCAGTCACGTATCGCCTGCATGCCACTGTTCTCCCGGACCAAATCGCCACGGTCCAGTAATACCTTACCAACTGCAGTATAGGGATGGCCGGATTTTGCGGCAAAACCCACACGGATAACAGAACCATCATCAAAACGAAGTCGTGCGGACCCCTGAATATGGATGAACAGGGCTTCAACGCTGTCCCTAACCCAGGCGATTTCAAGCCCGCGACCTTCAAGGTAGCCCTTGCCGATGGCTTTTCGATCCGGGTATTTGTAAATCTTCCCTGTTTGCTGATCGAGCCGTGCAAACCGGAAGTCCGGATCCCAGCCATTGGGCCGGTTGTTGTCGGTCACATCCACCAGATCACCAGGCCTGGCATAAAGTGGTGTTTGAAACTGCGCGGTCCGGACCCTTGAGGCTTCTACTTCAGGTTCATAATAGGCGGTGACAAACCCGGAATATTCGACCAGATCATTGACTCCGTCGACTATATTACAGGGCTGAAAATGGGTTTCAAAAAACTGTCTGGCACTTTTATTGCTGAAAGGTGCACTGCCTGTCGCCAAAGTCGCAATATCTGTTAGTTGCGCAGAAGAACATTTCAGCCCTCGGGTTTTGTAGGGCGTTTTTTGCATATGGCGGGCTGATTTTAGGAAAACCTCCATCGCCGCCAGATGGTCATCTGACGGCCAGCCATTAATTTGATCAAAACTGACGGGTTTCAGCCTGGTAGCCATGGTTCATCCGATTCGGCCGATCAGTCGTCGGCCTCGGTCGCCACCAGCTTCCAGTTAGGATCGCGGGATTTAAGTGAGCGGGCAAATGTCCAAACATCGATAACTTCGACCACTTCCTGCAGGTCGCCGTCAATAATATTTTCTTCCTTGTCGACAGTTGCAGAAATAATCTGGCTGTTAAATCGCACAACAATCTGGGTTTCATCCCTCTGAAGATCAGCGCCGACAATGTCCGCCTTATCAATTCCGACAAAAGACGATTGAACTTTTTCGCCTTTTGAAACACGTTCGTCAATTGCAGCGGCAAACCCGTCATATACTTCTTTTGACAACAGGCTTTTCAAAGTTTTCTTGTCACCATCGGCGAATGCGTTGACGATCATTTCATAGGCCAGCTTCGCACCGGAAACAAAACCATCAGGATCGAATGCCGGATCGCGTTCAAGAATACTTCTAAGCGTCTTGTTGAGCTTGGTTCTTTTGCCGGCAATCTTGTTAATCTGCGCAATAACTGGGTTTTCAGGTTCAGCCTCTTTACGAGAACTGCTTTTGCGGCTTGATCTCTTAGAGGGTAAAGTGACCACATTATCATTGGCCGTATCACTTTCCATATCATCTTGCTGCTCAATCGAGCCACGATCTGACTGATAGGGGTCAAAAGGCGGTCGATCATTGTCTGTTCGCTGGCCAAGAACGCTGCGAAGTTTAAAAATCACAAATATGGCTATGATCAGGGGAATCAATGTGCCGAGGTCAAACATCTGTTACACCACTTGTTTGCTGAATTTATGTGTCCTGTCGATGACCGAAAGGATCTTGGGGTATTCCTAGTTCATATATAACTTAGTTTAAACCCATTCAAATTTAATAATTTGTGCTTATGTAGACATGAGCACCCGTTTGGAACTTGAATGCTTTACGGGTTCCGGGTTCCGGCCAGCGATATCAGGGAATTTAGCCGATTATGCGTCTTTCGTTCTTGCCATTTATGCTGCTTCTCGTGCCAATTGTAGAAATTGGTGTATTTATCGCGATTGGTGATCGCATTGGTATATTTTATACCCTGCTAATGATTCTGATAACGGCAATTCTTGGCTCGATATTGCTGCGCCTTGAGGGATTCCGGGTTCTCAACCAGATTAGAACCGAGATGGCAGCTGGAAAAATTCCGGCAAAAGAGCTAACCAGCGGGGTGATGATCCTGATTGCCGGGGTTTTGTTGCTGACACCAGGATTCGTTACCGATACAATCGGGTTTTTACTGTTTTTGCCGCCGGTACGCGCCGCCATTCGCATGTTTATCGTTTCACGCGTCAAACTTCAGCCGATGGGTGGATCGAGCGGTTTTGGTGCCGGGTTTGAAGAATTTAATGCCAGCTTCTCAAATCGGGACAATAGGCCACAGGATGGGCCGATCGTTGATCTTGATGAAGAAGCCTGGTCGCATGAACCGGATCAATCGTCTCCCTGGAACAATAACCCACATGAGGAAGGACCGGTTGTTGAGCAACAGGTCATCGGTGAAGACAAAAAATAAGTGCTACTGCTACCGGCATTGGCGAAGTGCTTGTTTCCGGTGAAATCCCATGTTAGAGCCTCGTGCGCTTCGGTGAGCCTTATTCACCGGTCACACGACCCAATTTTCAGTTTGGAATTTATCAATGGCCAAAAAAGACAAAACAGAATCAAAAAAACCTTCCGGTGATCCGGATTCATCCGGCAATGGTACTGTTCCATCGCTTAATGTGCTTGCTCAATATATTAAGGATTTGTCGTTTGAAAACCCTCATGCTCCAAATTCGTTGCGTCCACGGGAAAAAGCGCCTGAAATCAACATCAACATTAATGTGAATGCAAATCCGCTTTCGGAAACCGATTTTGAAGTTGAATTGACCCTAGAAGCCAATGCCGGTGATGGCGATGAGGCAATGTTCAAGGTTGAACTGATTTATTGTGGTGTATTCCGGCTTGAAGGTATCCCGGAAGACACGATGGCTGCGGCAATTCTCATCGAGTGCCCGCGCATGCTATTCCCGTTTGCCCGTCAAATTGTGGCTGACTGCACCCGCAATGGTGGCTTTCCGCCGCTGATGATTGACCCGATTGATTTTGCTGCACTTTATCAACAGCGTGTTGCCGAAGAGCAGGTTAAAGCACAGGTCAACCCCGAACTCAGTTAAGCAGGTGTTGCAATTATTGCAGCCGCTTCCAGATCGGACTATCTCCGAGCTTATCAATAAATGCGTCATGGGCCGTTTTTTCGTCTTCGCTCAATCGCGATGGCAAGGAAACAGGCCTTTGGCGTTGTGGCGAATAGGATGTATCGCCTATTGTCGGGGTGTTGCCGGTCTGGTCATCACCCATTCCAAGACCAAACGCGGCTTGCCTGCCACCGATCAATTCAAGATAGACCTCAGCCAGTAATTCAGAATCCAGCAAGGCGCCGTGTTTGGTGCGATGGGAATTATTGATGTTGTATCTTGAACAAAGAGCATCAAGTGAATTGGGACCGGCCGGGTGTTTGCGTCGGGCAATCTGCAAGGTATCAATAACTCGGTCATTGCCAATTGGTGGCCTTTCTAGGCGTTTTAGTTCAGCATTAATGAACCCCATATCAAACCCGGCATTGTGGGCAATTAGCTTGTCTTCACTGAAAAACTCCAGAAATTCTGCCACTATTTCCGCAAATTCAGGCTTGTCCTTTAAAAATTCGTTGGAAATGCCATGAATATCAAATGCTCCTGGATCGACCTTGCGATCACCGGGATTGATAAAAACGTGGAACACCTTGCCTGATGGGAAGTGGTTGATCAATTCGATGGCGCCAATTTCAATAACCCGGTCACCATCTCGCGGGCTTAGGCCGGTTGTTTCTGTATCAAATACAATTTCGCGCATCTATTATGTCCTCGCCACATCCATTAAATTCTGACTTTTGGCCTCATAGCTCAAGTTATTTTGGCCGTGAGGCTGAATTATCCCCGTTCAATATAAGGAATTATTTGTTTGTTCGCGGTCGCCAATCACCCGATTGAATATGCTTGATGATGTCTGCAACATCGCTTCTGGCACTTTCCATTCCAAGGGAGGTATCGATTATAAAATCTGCGTGTTTTCGCTTTTGATTATCTGGAACCTGCCGCGCCAGAATTTTTTCAAACTTTTCTTCGCTCATACCCGGCCTTGCCAAAACCCGTTCCCGTTGAACTGATTTAGGTGCTGTAACAACCACTATGCCATCAACCCGTTCTTCGCCCCCGGTTTCGAACAATAGTGGAATATCCAGAACTACCATTTCAGTTTTGTTTTGCCGGGCAGCATCCAGAAAAGAGATTTCCTCCTGTCTCACCAACGGATGAACAATCTTTTCAAGTTTCAGCATTGCCTTTTTATTACCGATAACTTTTTCTGCCAACAATCCTCGATCAACACCCCTGGCACTGGTTGTTCCCGGAAATTCTTTTTCAATTAACGGTGCAGCTATACCAGAATAGAGCTTGTGCACTGTTGCATCTGCATCGTGAACCGGAATACCAAAATCACGAAACATATTAGCTGTTGTCGATTTCCCCATACCGATTGAGCCGGTCAGTCCTAGAATAATCACTGTTTTTCTGCCAGGTCTCTAATGATCAGCTGCCGCAAATCATCGGTTACTTCCGGTCTGGTACCAAACCACAGTTCAAAACCTGGCACAGCCTGATGTAACAACATTCCAAGTCCATCAACGGTTCTTAGACCACGACTATTTGCCTGCTTAAGCAACAATGTTTGCAGCGGCGCATAAACAATATCACTGACCACACAATTATCTGGAAGCGGGTTGAGGTCGATTTCAAGCAGTGGCATGTGATTCATGCCCATTGAGGTTGTGTTGACCAGCAAAATTACGTTTTTCACCAATTGTTGAATATCGTTCCATTGATGGGCTGAAACTGCCGGACCAAATAAATCCACAAGCTTGCTTGCCCTTGAAAGCGTTCGGTTAATCACATGAACTTTTTTAAAACCGCGCATTAAAATTGCATCAATGATTGCCCGTGAAGCCCCACCGGCGCCGAGAACTATGGCCTCTTTGTCGCCTGTATTGTTATTGTCCCATCCTGGAGCGCACTGATCAAGATTTGCCAGGAATCCATATCCATCAGTATTGGCACCATGCAGTTTCGTATCTTCAAACCATACAGTGTTTACTGCGCCCAATCTTTTTGCCACCGGATCAAGATATTTGATCAGATTAAAGGCCTGTTCCTTATGGGGTATTGTTACATTTCCACCCAGAAGGTCTTTTTTAGCAAGAGATGCCAAAAAACCTGCAAAATTTTCGGGTTTTACTGGCTGTTTAATATATACGCCATCCAAGCGATGCTTTTTTATCCAGTAGTTATGGATGATTGGTGAGCGCGAATGTTCCACCGGCCAGCCGCAAATAAAAGCCCGTCGACGCTTAACCATCGATTGCACCAAGATTTCTAAGTTCATTTAACAGGGGCAATAGAGGTAGACCTATAATAGTAAAAT
>JALTNS010000082.1 GCA_027000565.1 Rhizobiaceae bacterium
CCCATGGCACCGGCCCATGATCCGGTAAGTTTGCTCGCCTGCATTTTGCCTGATTGAACAATTTTCAACGCGTGGATCAACTGGCTGCGGGCAAATTTACGTCGCCGTTTGTCCGCATAGGCCAATGTCGCCAGCGACCGAAAAACATTACGAAGAGATTTCGGCTTTTTCAACGCCTCGCCGTAGGAAGTTTCCATCGACCAGATCGCCAGAAGAATGTGGCGGTCAACACCCAGCTTCTTTTCAATGCGACCAAGCCAGTTGCTCCATTTTTTCTTCATCTCCTTGCCGGTGCCAATGGTTCTTTCGCTCACCCGGGGGTCGAAATACATCCACATTTTCTGGGTGAATTCCGGTTGATAGCGGGTCAGTGGCAAAATTTCAGGATCCGGGCTGGTAATGCCGCGAAACGCCGCATTATAGGTTTTTCTGCTGATGCCTTTTGATTTGGCAACGCTGTAAAAACCCTCAATCCAGGCTTCGAATTTTTTGTCAGCCCGTGCATCATCTGGCCAGGCAAGTGCACTGAAAACAAAAATGAAAGCGATAAGGTAATTTACAAACGGGGTAGGTTTGGCAGCAGAATTTCCCGGCATAATGTTCTCCAATCTGTCGGTTTAACCACGGTTCCATGGCAGTCAGCGCGTACTCAACAACAAATCAATCAATAATTCGTTTACCATAACCGGTTCTGACGAAAAATTGAGAACACCATCGCACGGATTGAAAATTTACCGCATTGTCTGTGGTTTCTTGAAACTTCGTAAACCATCTTGTGCAACGACATTGAGCAACAATTTGGCAATTTTGAGGAGTAGACACGATGTCGTCAGATAAACCGGTTCGCAAGGCAGTATTCCCGGTTGCGGGGCTGGGCACTCGGTTTCTCCCTGCCACCAAGGCGGTCCCAAAAGAAATGCTGACCGTTGTTGACCGACCGGTGATCCAGTATGTGGTTGACGAGGCCCGCGAGGCCGGAATCGAGCACTTTGTTTTTGTTACCGGACGCAACAAAACGGTTATCGAAGACCATTTTGATCTGCAGGTTGAGCTGAACGATACTTTGGAAAAGCGCGGCAAAACCGATGAAATCAGACAATTGGAGAGCCTGCAGCCCAAACCCGGTCAGGCAAGTTTTACCCGCCAGCAAGCGCCCCTTGGCCTGGGTCATGCGGTGTGGTGCGCGCGCGATATAATTGGCGACGAACCCTTTGCATTACTGTTGCCGGACATGATCATGCAATCTGCTGACAGCTGCCTTTCATCAATGGTGGAACTGCACAAAAAAACCGGTGGTAATATTGTGGCTGTTGAAGAATGCGACCCGGCCGAAACCCATAAATACGGCATAATCGACCGTGGTGAAGATGTCGGCAACGGCTTTCACATCAATGACATGGTCGAAAAACCGCCGCAGGGAACTTCCCCGTCCAATCTTTATATAAACGGACGCTACATTCTGCAGCCTGAAATTTTCAAACTGCTGGAAAACCAGCGAACCGGTGCCGGCGGTGAAATCCAGCTCACCGATGCGATGTTGCGGCTGGCAAAAACCGAGGATTTTTTCGGCTTTCATTTTCAGGGGCGCACTTTTGATTGCGGCTCAAAGGAGGGATTCATTGCTGCCAATGTTGCCTTCGCCCTGTGGCGACCGGACATGGCTGACAATGTGCGATCTGAAATCGAAAAACTGATGGCGGAAGTAAAACCGTTTGAGCGCCGCAGCACAGAACGCCGGGGATAAAATTAT
>JALTNS010000083.1 GCA_027000565.1 Rhizobiaceae bacterium
TCAGCAGCAACTGTCGCCGTTCTGCCGGAAGCGGAAGATATTGATATCGAAATCCGCAATGAGGATATCCGCATTGATACGATGCGTGCATCGGGTGCTGGCGGCCAACATGTGAACACAACTGATTCAGCCGTGCGTATCACTCATGTTCCGACCGGTATCGTGGTGCTTTCATCAGAAAAATCGCAACATCAAAACCGGGCCAATGCCATGCGTGAATTGCGAACCCGGCTCTATGACATGGAACGGCAGCGGGCAGATCAGGAACGGGCTGATTCACGCCGTGGTCAGGTGGGTTCCGGCGATCGTTCAGAGCGCATAAGAACCTATAATTTTCCGCAAGGGCGGGTTTCTGATCACCGGATCAATCTAACTCTGTACAAACTTGACCGTATCATTATGGGCGAAGGACTGGATGAAATAATTGATGCGCTAATTAGCGATCATCAGGCAAGCCAATTGGCTGCCCTTGGTGATGAAAGCGATTGATCAGGAATGATCCCGGGGCCTCATAACGCAGTCCGCACCATTGGTGCGTTATATAGATTAACTATAGAAAAGTTTCGGTGTGCGGGTCTGGAAACGGCGATGCTGGATGCGCGATTATTGTTGCTGGAAGCAACCGGGCTCAGCCATGAAGAACTGATCAGCAATGAAAACTTTGTGCCGGATGCTTTGAAGACAGCAAGGTTTGACGAATTTGTTGATCGAAGGCTTTGCCACGAACCGGTTCACCGGATTATCGGCAAGAAAGAGTTTTTTGGATTGATGTTCGAAATTCCGCCGGTGGTGCTGGAGCCGCGCGCTGACACGGAAATTTTGGTCGAGACAGTGCTGAGATGGGTTGATGCCCGCCCGATAAAAAGTCATCCCCTCCGCATTGTTGAAATCGGCACTGGCAGTGGCGCCATCATTCTGGCCTTGTTACATGAATTGCCAAATGCAACCGGCATTGCCACGGATATTTCGGTGGATGCTTTGAATGTAGCCCGGGGCAATGCCATTAATCTCGACATAAAATCGCGTATTTCTTTTTTGGAGGGTGATTATTTTTCCCCAATTGCCGAGAAGTTTGATTTGATTGTTTCCAATCCGCCTTACATCGCGCGGGGCGAGATTGAGACGCTTGCGCCGGAGGTGCGAAATTTTGATCCGATGATTGCGCTTGATGGTGGTCCGGACGGGCTTGATGCTTATCGGGTATTGTTGGCCGAATCAGCCAATTGGCTAAACGATGATGGTATTGTGGTTTTTGAGATCGGCCATGATCAAGGCAAAGCTGTCGGTTTGCTTGCCCATGATCATGGTTGGAAAAAAATAAAAATCATAAAGGATTATGGCGATAATGACCGGGTTTTTACCGCAATGCGCTGAATTTTAACGGTATATTGTGATATTTGTCGTGATGCTTGATTAAATTGCAGTTTGGGGCTTGGAATCTAGCTTCGAAATGTTTAGGTTCTTCTCACCGAAGGGAATGACGGTACCTTACCCTATCATCAAAGAATTTTTCACTTTGAGTGACGGGAAGTATCGACAGGTTATTTGCCAATCAGTCAGACAAGTTGAATATGGCGGGCAAAACATTCGGGTGTTTAAAGGAAATTAGATCAGTTTAGATCCGGGAACATGGATGTTTGGTTTGATTGTGATTTATTCGCAATCTTGAGTGATGACCACAATCCGCTGACCGGCTGCCAGCCAAAGCAGTCATCCTGAAAATAAAGAGAGTAGAATGAGGCAAGCGCAGTCACATCAGAATAAAAACCGTTCACGCGGGCGTGGTGGTCGTAACAAAGGTGGTAACCAGAATAACCGCAGTTTGGAAAGCAATGGTCCTGATGTGAGAATCAGGGGAACTGCTGCTCATATTGCTGAGAAATACACTCAACTTGCCCGCGATGCGCAAACCGCATCCACGAGCGATTTGGTTGCGGCTGAAAACTATCTTCAACATGCCGAACATTACAACCGACTGATTGCAGCGCAGCAAGCAGCACAACAGGCACAACGCGAGAATGGCAGGGATGATAACCGTCGCCAGCCAAATGAGGCCGACAATGAGCGAGACAGCCGCAACAGTGATCGGGATCAAGCCAGGTCATCGGAAGATCAATTGAATGCGGCTACAAGTGTCAGCGATGGCCCGCAACCGACTATCGAAGGTGTGCCGGCTGAAGTTGCGCTGAAACAACCGCAGATGAACAGCCCAGTTGAAAATGCTGAAAATGGCGATAAACCGGCAGAACCCCGCCGTCGCACCCGCCGTGCACCGCGTCGTCCGCGGAAGGAAGCTGCGGTGTCGGATGCGCCTGCAAATAGTGATGCGGCAGCAGAGCCTTCTGGTGAACTTCCTGCATTTATCGTTGGTGCCAGCGAAGGATAATCGGGTCGGCACAACTACAAAATATTTGCCCCGGCTTTTTTATATTCGATAATCCGGCACCGGTTGAGATTCAAAATCCTTTTCCTATATCAATCATATAACAGGCTTGCCGAATAGTCGGGAGCCTGTCCAGCTACGCTTTTTCATGCCTGCGGGGTGAAAAACTGATATTGGAGAGTGAATAATGAACCTAGATAAATATACAGAACGGGTGCGCGGATTTTTCCAGGCAGCCCAGACCAAGGCTCTTGCCGATGGTCACCAGCAATTTGTACCGGAACACGTGTTGAAAGTTTTGCTTGATGATGAGCAGGGGCTTGCCGCTTCGCTGATCGAGCGGGCTGGCGGCAGTTCAAAAGATGCGCTGTTGGCAACTGAAACAGCAATCAGCAAATTGCCGAAAGTAACCGGTGGAAACGGTCAGCTTTATTTGGCTCAGCCATTGGCCAAGGTTTTCGATACGGCCGAAAAAATCGCAAAAAAAGCGGGCGATAATTTTGTTACCGTCGAACGGCTTCTGTTGGCGTTGGTCATGGAAAAAGAAGCATCCACCGCCGATATTTTGGCCAAGGCGGGTGTCACCCCTACCTCGCTCAATCAGGCGATTGAAGCAGTTAGAAAAGGCCGAACAGCCGATTCAGCAACGGCTGAAGACAGCTATGAGGCTTTGAAAAAATATACCCGTGATCTGACCCAGGATGCACGCGATGGAAAACTCGATCCGGTTATTGGCCGCGACGAAGAAATCCGTCGTGCAGTACAGGTATTGTCACGCCGGACCAAAAACAATCCGGTTTTGATCGGTGAGCCCGGAGTTGGTAAAACCGCCATTGCCGAGGGTCTGGCATTGCGCATTGTCAATGGCGATGTGCCTGAATCCCTGCGTGATAAAAGCCTTTTGTCGCTCGACATGGGATCATTGATCGCAGGTGCCAAATATCGTGGCGAATTTGAAGAGCGGCTGAAGTCTGTTCTTTCAGAAGTGCAGTCTGCTGAAGGCGGAATTATTCTGTTCATTGATGAAATGCACACGCTTGTTGGTGCAGGCAAATCTGATGGCGCAATGGATGCCTCCAACCTGCTGAAACCGGCTTTGGCGCGTGGCGAATTGCACTGTGTTGGAGCAACCACACTGGATGAATATCGCAAGCATGTGGAAAAAGACGCAGCTTTGGCGCGGCGTTTCCAGCCGGTCTTTGTTGGTGAGCCAACGGTTGAGGATACGGTCTCTATATTGCGCGGAATCAAGGAAAAGTACGAGTTGCACCATGGGGTGCGTATTACTGATTCGGCGCTGGTATCTGCTGCTAACCTTTCCAACCGATACATTTCTGACCGCTTTTTGCCGGACAAGGCGATTGATTTGATGGATGAGGCAGCATCGCGTTTGCGCATGCAGGTGGACAGCAAACCCGAAGAGCTCGATGAGCTTGATCGCCGCATCATTCAAATGAAGATCGAGCGTGAGGCATTGTTGAAAGAATCCGACAAGGCGTCGAAAGACCGGCTTGAAAAACTTGAGCTTGATCTTGCCAATCTCGAAGAAAAAGCCGATGCGCTTTCCTCACGCTGGTTGTCTGAAAAAGACCGGCTGTCGAAAACCCGCGACTTGAAAGAAAAGCTCGACATTGCCCGCAGTGACCTTGAGCGCGCCCAGCGTGATGGCGACCTGGCAAAAGCTGGCGAGCTTTCATATGGCGTTATTCCCGAACTTGAGGCGGAAATTGAACAGGCCGAAAGCGAACAGGACGAAGACACGAAGTCAATGGTCGATGAGGCTGTTACACCGGATGACATCGCTCATGTGGTATCACGTTGGACGGGTATTCCTGTCGATAAAATGATGGAAGGCGAGCGTGAAAAACTTCTGCGTATGGAAGACGAGTTGGCCAACCGGGTTGTCGGGCAAGCCGAAGCATTGCAGGCGGTATCAAAATCGGTTCGTCGTTCACGTGCAGGGCTGCAGGATCCCCATCGACCGATGGGTTCGTTCATCTTTTTGGGGCCAACCGGGGTTGGTAAAACCGAATTGACCAAAGCGCTCGCCGATTATCTGTTTGATGATGACAGCGCCATGGTGCGGCTTGATATGTCGGAATTTATGGAAAAACATTCTGTCTCCCGGCTGATTGGCGCGCCTCCGGGTTATGTCGGATATGAAGAAGGCGGAGTATTGACCGAAAGCGTGCGCCGCCGTCCCTATCAGGTGATTCTGTTCGATGAAATTGAGAAGGCCCATCCCGATGTCTTCAATGTGTTGTTGCAGGTTCTTGATGATGGTCGTTTGACTGATGGTCAGGGCCGAACCGTTGATTTTCGCAATACGCTGATCATCATGACATCCAATCTTGGCTCGGAATATCTAACCGCTCTGGGCGATGATGAAGATGTGGATGTTGCACGTGATCAGGTTATGGAAGTGGTCCGGGCTTCGTTCCGTCCGGAATTCCTTAACCGGGTGGACGAGACCATATTGTTCCACCGTCTGAAGCGTTCGGATATGAAAGGCATCGTTGCCATTCAGTTAAAGCGGCTTGAATCATTGCTGGAAGACCGCAAGGTCCACTTGAAACTGGATGACAGCGCGATGGAATGGCTGGCGAACAAGGGGTATGATCCTGCGTATGGAGCAAGACCGCTGAAGCGGGCAATCCAGACTTATGTACAAGATCCTCTGGCTGAAAAAATCCTGGCCGGAGATGTGCGAGACGGCGAAACCATCTGGGTAAGTGCTGGCGATGACAAACTGACGTTCTCCGCATCTGAAGTTGTGGATGTGGCTGATTTCGCAGCTTAATCAGGCCAATAAATCAAAGAAACAAGACCCGGCTTTCGAAAGGAGGCCGGGTTTTTATTTAAGCGCCAAGCGGGTGCCGTTGTCGCTTTTTTTCTCAAGCAATGCCATGATGCGATTGCGCTCGCTTTCAAACGCGGCAAGAATTTCACCTTTCAGCACCCGACCCTTTGGCAATCGCATGCTCATCGGGTTGACCTTATTGTTGTTGACGATGACTTCGTAATGCAAATGGTTGCCGGTCGAGTTACCGGTGGAGCCAACAGCGCCGATTACCTGTCCTTGGCGGACCCTTGCGCCGGCGACGACGTTTTTGGCAATTTTGCTTTGGTGATTATACGAGGTCCGATAGCCGTTTGCGTGTTGAATGATGGTTTGTTTGCCATATCCGCCAGCCCAGCCTGATTTGACCACAACACCATTGCCGGCGGCGAGAATTGGGGTTCCCAGCGGGGCGGCGAGGTCAACGCCGGTATGCATTTTATAAGTTTTGGAGATTGGGTGTTTGCGCATGCCAAACGCTGAGCGCACAATGCTGCGTGGTACCGGATTTCGCATCAGGAATTTCTTGGCGCTTTTGCCATATTCATCATAATAATCGATAACGCCGTCATCGGGCGTGCGAAACCGGAAGTATTTTTTGGTGACGCCATTAAGTGAAACCGAAGTGTAGAGAATTTCTGAACTATCGGATAAGGTCCGTGTTTCCGGGTCGAGAGAATAGAACACCTCTAGCGAATCGCTTGGGAATATTCGCCGTTGAAAATCCACATCAAACGCAAAGATTTTGACCAGTTGGCGGGCCAGATTGTTGGTAAGGTTTTGTGAAAGGGCGGCGCGATAAATCCCGTTATATACCGATGGAAGTTGTTGACGGCTGACCACCGAATAGGCATTGGGGTCTTCACGATCGGCAATTGCCGGAACGGGTGCAGGAGCGGGGGCATATACATATTGCCCGTCATCGCGCCTGGCAACGCTGCTGATGTGATTGCCACGGAAATAGACGCTGACCCGGCGAATTCTGCTGATTTGGGGTTTTGTTGTGGATTCTATTGCCACGCGCAACTTGTAACCGGATTTGATGGTTGAATTGCCCAATTGGCTGGCCAATGCTTCCGATATGATTTTGTTTGCCGCTTCATCGTCGGCAACAGCTGCGAGTGCGACCTGTATAGGCTGTTCCTGACGAATGCTGACCACGGTTTCATGGTAGCTTTTTTCTGCCGGAATGGATGAATCGACCGCAGCCACTTCTGATACGTTTTCTGCGGTAATGGTAATGCCTGGATAAGAGGCCAAAACGCCCGGCTGATTGACCAGTGTGAACCTTGATGCATCAAAATAGGGAATGGCAGAAACGTTGATTGCACCTTCAGTAAGCGAGGGGGCGATTTCGCGGACTATATTTTCCACTTCAGCAGAACTCAGTTCCACAGTCTGGTCATAAGCGGCATTGTCAAGAGGAAAAGCCGCCTCACGAATCGTCACTTCGCTCTCCACGTCGGCACCGTATATCAAATCGCTGGAGCCGGAGACATATTCGTCATTTTTCGAAGCGGAAAAAATTGTCAGTGGATCGAATTTTGGATAAGTCAGTTTGGTTTTTGGCGCAATTGCAAGGGGGGCCGATGCAAGAACAAAAGGTCTTTTGCGGATGACATTGGCATCACCCACCCGAGTCATTGTCGGGATATCAAGAATGCTGGTGGTCGATGCGGTGGTGGCGAGCACAGATACGGTACGACTGCCCTTTTCAGCAACAACCGTATTTTTGCTGTTGGAGCCGACATCGCTGCTTTGAACGAATACGCTGGCCGGCTGGGTCAGTTTTTCCCGACCGTCGAGAGATGCATAGAGAGCGCCGCCCATTAGCAGGCTGGACGTGATGCCGGTAAGAAAAGTACCGGAAAGCCAACGGAAACTGACCTGTCGCCGATCCGGCGGGCGTCGTCCAGATCCACTCATGATGGGTGGGGTATCACCCAAATTCATAGGATCAGTGGTTTGGCCACCAACCCTGTTTTCAAATCTGCCCTGAAAACGTGCCAAGGGTTTGATCGTCCTTATCTGTGCGGAAAGTTGAAAAGCAATCGGCTCTTGCGACGCAATTCAATTTACCTGCCCCGAATTTGCGCCATTCCTAAATGACGAAGGAATTCATTGCAACCGCTGTATGAGATCACAAA
>JALTNS010000084.1:0-1217 GCA_027000565.1 Rhizobiaceae bacterium
TCCCGAAAGTTGATGACGATATTCCGGCGATTTCGCGGCTTGGTGATTTATGGCTGTTAGGCGCTCACCGGCTATATTGCGGTGACGCTCGAGATGCGAATTCATATAAGGCATTGTTGAATGGTGACAAAGCCCAAATGATATTTACTGACCCGCCTTACAATGTGCCTATCGATGGCCATGTTAGTGGTCTTGGAAAAGTAACACACCGTGAATTCGCCTGTGCGTCTGGAGAGATGTCAAAATCCCAGTTTACCGATTTTCTTCAGGAAACATTTGGTCATCTGGCGAATAATTCTGTTGATGGTTCTATTCATTTTGTCTGTATGGACTGGCGACATATTATTGAAGTGACCGCTGCTGGTGATGCTTCATATTCAGAACTTAAGAATCTCTGTGTCTGGAATAAAACCAATGGCGGTATGGGTTCCCTTTACCGGTCTAAACACGAGCTGGTATTCATCTATAAAAATGGAAAGGCATGCCATATCAATAACGTCGAACTTGGCAGACACGGAAGATATCGTACCAATGTCTGGGATTATGCCGGTGCTAACGCCTTTAGTACGCATCGTGATGAGGACTTGTTGCTTCATCCTACCGTTAAGCCTACCGCTCTCATTAGCGATGCGATTTTGGATTGTTCTAAACGAAAAGGTCTTATTCTTGATCCCTTTGGTGGCTCAGGTTCGACGTTAATTGCAGCTGAAAAAACCGGCCGCGCTGCGCGGATTATTGAGTTGGATGCACATTATGTAGATGTCATCATTAAACGCTGGCAAACGCTTACTTCTGGAAATGCCGTACACGCAGAAACCAGCGAGACATTTGAAAGCATGATCGATGCCCGCCAGCTAACGCAAGAAAATGAGGCTGATGATGAATAGTAATGAGGACCAGACCAATAAACCGTGCGGTGATTATGAAATAGGACACGGCAAGCCGCCAAAAAACCACCAATTCAAGAAAGGACAATCTGGAAACCCCGGCGGTCGGCCGCGCAAGAAAAGTGAGGCCATTGACGTTATCAGCATCATTGATCGGTCGATTACTGCATCAATAGGAAACACCAAACGCCAAATACATCCCTTTGAGGCTAATATTCGGCAGCTGGTAAAAAAGGCACTACACGATAAAAACCTTCGCGCGCTAGTTGAACTGATCAAACAATTTGAGAAATATGGACTGTTCAAACAGCCTGAGAATACATCTGGCGG
>JALTNS010000084.1:1227-1748 GCA_027000565.1 Rhizobiaceae bacterium
CAGGCATAACACCGAATGAATGGATCCAACAGGAAATGATGGCCGAGGGAACTTGGCCAGATGATTCTCACAATGACAATCTGGAGAACAGTTCAAACTGAAAGGATCAATAAAATGAGCCAATACAAGAAAATTGAGCACAGCTGCAGAATACAGGCAGCGCCAGTAGCAAACGCAAAAACCCAAGAAGGCGATAAAAAGAACCATCATTTTAGAACCGGTAATTCCGGCAATCAAAAGGGTCGGCCAAAAGGGTCAAAAAACCGCAAAACGATTATCAGGGAAATTGCCGCAGAAAAACACAGAATTAATACAGGAAATGGGGTCAAAAGTTTAACTACCGTTGAGCTTATTTTACTCGAACTTCGAAATCATGTCGCCTCAGGCAGTTCAACGGCACTACGGTGCTATGAATCTCTGCAAAATAAATACGGTGAGAGGGTTTCCGGCAAACAACTTGGTGTGTTGGTTGCTCCTGCAGAAATAAGCCAGGAAGACTGGATCAAAAGAGAATACCTTCC
>JALTNS010000085.1 GCA_027000565.1 Rhizobiaceae bacterium
CGCGTGGGGTGGATATCGGCCCCGGCCAGTCTTGGCCAGGTTTTCGAAAATCTCATTCAATATTCCACCTCCGGTGTGGCAGAGTTTATGCAGCGCGGTGCCATGGCAGCTCTTGATGATGGCGAGAGCTTCTTTCTCGAGCAGCGTGAAAAAGCCCGCGACAGCCGTGATGTTCTTGCCAACGCACTGGCGTCGACTGGAAAAGTCCGGTTCGCAAACCCACAAGGCGCGCTTTATCTGTTTTTTTCGGTCGATGGAGAACCGGATTCGGTTGCTCTGGCCAAACGATTGGTAGACGAAGCCAATGTCGGGTTGGCACCCGGTGGCGCTTTTGGTCCTGGTGGCGAAGGGTTTCTTCGGGCGTGTTTTTTGCGCGATACCGGTGAAATTGAAGCTGCCGCCGGGAGACTGGCCAAAGCCATTGGCGGTTCATAGCCCCTGCAAGCCGCTCAGGTGTGGTTAAATTAATGTAAAAACTTCCGCTTTCTCAACCATCTGTAAAGCCATTTGCCGCAAAACTGGCAGTGGAAATGAAATGGCAATCAAAATGGGGCAGGATCCTGTGAGATGTTGAGGGTAAATATTCCTCATCCGACAGGGCTGCGGCAGTGATATATGGGAATTCTGGGCCGGGCTAAAACCGAGTTTCGCCAAATACTGGGCGCACTTGCGGTGTTTTCGCTGATCATCAATTTATTGATGCTGACCATGCCGCTCTACATGTTGCAGATTTACGACCGGGTTTTACCTTCCCGCAGCACGGATACCCTGACATTTTTGAGCCTTATTGCGGCCTCCGCCCTGATTGTTCTGGGGCTTCTGGAAGTGGTTAGAATGATTATTGCGGCGCGTGCCTCCGCCCGCATGGAAGCAACACTTGGGGCCAAAACACTGATCACCACTATTGCGCGTGGTAGAGCCAGTAATGGCGATATTCAGCCGATGCGGGATTTGGCGGCGGTTCGCTCAATGATATCGTCGCGTGCGATATTTGCCCTGCTTGATTTTCCCTTTGCGCCTTTGTTCATCGGTATCTTGTATTTTCTGCATCCGCACCTGTTCTGGATAACCCTGATCGGAGCACTGATGTTGGCGGCTTTGGCCATTCTTAACCAGTGGATGGGAGCTGAGTTGAACAAATCAGCGGCCAACAAAGCTGCAGAAGCACTTGGTTCGGCTGAAGCATATTCGAGAAACTCCGAAACCCTGCAAGCCATGGGAATGGTCGAAAACAGCACCGCAATATGGGGCCGCTCCAGTGCGGATGCATTAATAGCACAGGATCAGGCCCAGATAAGAAGCGCGATATTCACCGGAATGTCACGCACCATACGTACCGGATTGCAGATAGCCATTTTAGGTTATGGCGCGTTTCTTGTACTGGCTGGAGAAATGTCGGCCGGCATGATATTTGCGTCCTCGATAATTTCCGGCCGCGGATTACAGCCGATCGATCAGGTAATTGGCGGCTGGCGACAATATGTATCCGCATGGGCGGCATGGAAGCGGCTGCAGGTCGTATTGACCGGGACAAACGATGATGCGGAACGCACCAGAATGGCGGCGGCTGATGGAAAAGTTACCGCTGAAGGTCTTGTTGTTATTGCACCAGGAAGCGCCCCGGATAATGCGCAATTGAAGCGGGTATCGTTTATATTGAATCCGGGCGACCAATTGGGGATCGTTGGTCCGAGCGGGGCGGGAAAATCCACCCTGGCGCGGGTTCTGGTCGGGGCCATTCAGCCCCAGGGCGGGACGGTTCGGCTTGATGGGTCCGAATTGTCAAACTGGGCAACCGGCGATCTTGGAAAGCAGATTGGCTATCTTTCACAGGAAGTTGAGTTGCTGCCGGGAACGGTCGCTGAAAATGTTGCCAGGCTGAACGATAATGCGGACCATAATTCTGTGCTGGACGCGGCTCAAAAAGCCAATGTCCATGAAATGATACTCAATCTGCCTGAGGGGTATGACACAAAGTTGGGGCCGGGAGGCTTCACTTTGTCCGGTGGCCAGCGGCAGCGGATCGCATTGGCGCGGGCATTTTTTGGTAATCCTAAATTCATGGTTCTCGACGAACCCAATGCGAACCTCGATGATGAGGGCGATTTGGCTCTTGCCCGGGCGCTGGTCGCTGCAAAAGCCAATGGGGCAACTGTAATATTGATCACCCAGCGACCGCAGATTTTGAACGGGGTGGACAAGGTATTGCGCCTGAACAAGGGAGCCGTGGAGTTTTTTGGAACCCGGCAGGAATATGTACTGAAACTTACCGAACTTCGCGAAAAAGCCGCTCAGATGAGGGCTGCCTATAACAAGGGCAATTCCAGCAAAACATCACAGGTAAACAACCCGCCCGGAGCAGCTGTTGTTAGCCCGGAATTCGGGCACCGCAGGAAAGCAAGCCAATGAGCGTTGATAGTAACCAGTGGGATAAAATGGTTAATACCGATATCCGGATGCCGGTAATTTTCGGGCTTTCTGTGTTATTTGTATTTGTCGGTGGATTTACCATCTGGGCGGCGCAGGCACCGCTATCAGGCGCTGCTGTGGCGCCTGGCATAGTCGCAGCATCCGGCCAGAATCAGATAATACAGCATTTTGAAGGCGGCATAATTGAAGAAATTCTGGTGCGTGAGGGTGATAAGGTAAAACTCGGTCAACCTTTGTTGCGGTTGGATAAAACCGCCGCCGAGGCCACCCGAAACCGGCTTTCAAAACTGTTGTTTGCCCTCAATGCAAGGGCCGCAAGGTTGGAGGCTGAACGCGATGGAAAAAGCCGGTTTGAATTTTCGCAGCAACTCATCGAACTGGCGACGAAGGAAAATCTGCTAAAAGATCTGGATGAACAGCAGCGAGAGTTTGCCAAACGGCAGGCAAGAAATGCATCGGAACAAAGTATTCTCGATCAGCGGATTGCCGCGCTAAACGAACAAATTGAAGGTTACAAGGCGCAAAAATCTGCCACCAAAAAACAGCTGGATGTGGTGGTGGATGATTTGAAAAGAAAAAGAAAATTGCTTAAGCGCGGTCTTACCCAGCGTTCGCAGGTAACGTTGTTGCAGCGCAATGAAGCTGATTTGATGGGCCGCATTGGCGGATATACCGCCGAGCTTGGCCGGGCTCGCACGGTAATTATTGAAGCGATTGAACAACAGGCACAATTGCGGGCGCAACAGGCCGAAACGGCGGTAACAGCACTTAATCAGGTGCGCCGCGAAATTGCTGATGCCCGGGAGCAGTTAAGGGCGGCGATTGCCGTTCTTGAGCGTGTAGTCATTCGCTCCCCCAGCGATGGTATTGTTGTTGCGTTAAAGAAAAACACCAGGGGCAGCGTTGTACAGGCCGGTGAGGATATTCTCGAACTGTTACCTACCACAAATGAGTTGATTGTCGAAGCTAGAATCAGTCCGCTGGATGTCGATGTCATCAGCATCGGCCAGGATGCCAGCTTGCGCTTTTCGGCGCTTAATCAGCGGACTACACCGGAAGTATCGGCCAGTGTAATTTATATCTCCGCCGACCGGTTGGTTGATCCGGCAAGCCAGGAATCATATTATACCGCGCGGTTGAAAATTTCCGAAAATCTTTCAGAAAGAATTGATCAGAATAGGATTTTCCCAGGCATGCCGGTAGAAACCTATATTAAAACCGGCGACCGGACATTTTTCGAATATGTCGCGCGCCCAATCCTCGATTCGTTTTCCCGTGCCTTCCGCGAAGAATAAGCCAGATCTATAACAATCCATGCTTCCGCTGACAGCAGGTAATTGAGGAAAGGCGAATGGATGGCTTGAGGTGCGGAATTTCCAAACAAAGTGAATGTTGCACTGTTCTCCCCTGCAGGATTATGACACAGTGACCGACAGTAGGGTATAATCTGGTCTGCGGATTGAGAAAATTCGATCGGCTCAAGCGGGGAAAATGTCGGCTCAAAAATTTAGACGCCAGCTGGTGACAATCATGTCTGTCGACGTGGTCTCCTATAGCCGCCTTATGGGTGCTGACGAGGAGGCGACGCTGGCACAGCTGCATAATCATCGGAAAACAGTTGATAGTTCAGTCACCAGATTTGGTGGTAGAATGTTTGGCGTTGCCGGTGATAGCCAGATGGCTGAATTTTCCAGCCCTGTTGAGGCAATTCGAAGTGCGGTAGAATTTCAAACCGCAATACGTGAAAGTAATCTTTCTTTGGACAATGATCTATCCATGTCCTTGCGGGTTGGCCTTAATATTGGGGATGTTATCGTTGAAAATGGTGACTTGTTTGGTGACGATGTAAACATTGCCGCACGGTTGCAGGAAAAAGCCCGTCCCGGCGGTATTGCTATTTCACAAACTGTATTTTCACATATAAGCGGAAAAACCAGCCTTCGGTTTGAAGATGCGGGTATGCAGGAATTCAAAAACATCAATGTTCCAGTGCGTCTGTATCATGTTCACCTTGATGGCGACGATAAAATCCATTCCAATGCCCCCGCGGTGCCAGATGGCAGGCAGGAAAAACAATTATCGCAAGTCCCCGGACTTGCCGACCGGCCGGCTCTGGCTGTGCTGCCGTTTGAAGATGAGGGCAGCAGCAATGATTCGCCCTATATAGCCGAAGGATTGTCTGAGGACATTGCCATTGGTCTGGCAAAAATGCGCTGGTTTCCGGTCATATCCAGAAATTCGAGTTTTGTGTTTCGTGGCAAACCGGTGGATGAAAAGACGATTGGTCAAACTCTGGGCGCGCGTTATCTGCTGGAGGGCAGTGTTCGGCTGCGTGGCGAGCAGCTTCGGGTAACCGCCCAACTGGTCAATGCCGAGGAAGGTGTCAATATCTGGACCAATACCTATCAATATCCGATGGAGAACATGTTTGATCTTCAGGATGAGATTGCCCAGAATATTATTTCGGTGCTCAGCACTCAGGTTGATCAGGCGGAACAATCGCGATCCTACGCAAAACCATACGAAAACCTCGATACCTGGGATCTGGTAAAGCGCGGGCTTTGGCACCAAAATAAGCTGACAAGACAAGATGCAACAAAAGCCCATGAGTTGTTTTCCCAGGCGCTGGAACGCGACCCGAATTCAGTGGAAGCGCTGGTTCAGATGTCCTGGTGGAACTTCTGGCATGTGTGGACCCAACAGGGCGATGACGAAAAACTGGTTGAAATGGAGCGATTGGCGCGCTGGGCCATGCATATGGACCGCATGGATGCCCGCCCTCACATGCTTGTTGGTATATCGTTGCTCATGCGACGCAAGGCCGGGCAGGCGCGGAGTCCGTTAAAAGAGGCAATTCGCCTCAACCCTTCACTGGCAATAGCCCATGCGGCGATTGGAACAGCTTATATATTGGCAGGTGATGGCGAACGGGCGATCCCTCCGCTAAAAACCGCCATGCGCCTTAATCCTGTTGATATCAACTGTTTTCACACCTTGGGCGAACTGGCCATTGCCCATTATATGATTGGTCGCCTTGACGAAAGCCTTGATTATTCAGAGCAATCACTCGGGCTGCGGCCGGGATACTGGTATGCAAGGCTGGTCCGGATTGCAGCCCTTGTAGCCGACAACAAAACCAACAACGCGAAAGCTGAGGTATCTGAACTAGAGCATTACAATTCTCACTTGTCGTTTGATGACGTTCGCTGGCTGCCATTTATGGATACAAATTGGACAAGCCGGTTGATTGAGGCGCTACACTTTGCCGGCTTTAAGGGAGAGCAGTCTTCCAAATAGCAAAATGGGGCTTTGATGCTGTGCTAATTTTCACAGTATTGCGGGATAACTCGGCTTAAACTTGAGCCCGATAATTACCAAATTCAGGTTGGGGTTTTTTATGGTCCAGATGAAATATTATGATCGGATCAAAGAACTGCAGGCACGTGATTCGGAAATCAGTGCTGATGATGCCTATGATTATAGCGCGTTGAAATCGTCCGGGTTGGCCGCGAAAGCCGTTACTTGGCTGCTTGATCATCCCTATTGGTGGATGCGGTTTTTGCGGGCTTGGTTCCCGGTGTTAACCGTTGGAAAAATTGTTTTTGTTTCCCGTAACAAGGATGTCAAGGAAGTGTTGGAACGTCAGGATGTGTTTGAAACGCCATTCGGACCGGATATGGTTGATACATCGGGCGGCGTTGAGGCCGTTCTTGGCATGCAGGACGGGCCAAAATATCGCCAGACCAAGGATCTGTTAGCCAAGGCGTTTACCGCTGCGGATATTGATCAGATTTTAAAACCGCTTTCCCGCAATCTTGCCAGCGACGCAGTCAAAAAAGGCAATGGCAGCTTCAATGCCGTGCGTGATTTAATTACCGCTGTTCCTGTGCGGGTCTCGCGTGATTATTATGGTTATGATATCAAACCGGAAGAAGAACGCGATTTTGCCGAATGGAACATCGCGCTCAGTACCATGTATTTTGCCGATTTTTTCGGCAGTGAGGTACTGCGTCGCCAAGCCCTGATTGCCGCGGCAAAACTCGTGCGCATTACTGACCGGTCAATTGAGAAAGCCAGAAAATCCAATTCCTCGAAAGTTTCTCCACTTAGCCGTCTGCTAGATCTGCAGAAAAAGTCACCAGACAAAATCAGTAACGCCGATATTCGCGGTGCTATGATTTCAATGGTTGCGGGCTTTGTGCCAACCAATACAATGGCCGCTGGCCATATGCTGGATGTCCTGTTCTCAAAACCAGATGCATTGGCCATGGCAATTGCGGCGGCCAAAGAAGACCGTGATAATGATCTGCAGGCCTGCCTGTTTGAAGCAATGCGCTTCAAGCCGCTTAATCCCGGTCCGATGCGTTATGCCAATCAGGATGTGGTGATTGCCGAAAAGAAAAAACATGCAAAAACCATCAAAAAGGGTTGTACGGTCATTGCTTCAACCCAGTCAGCGATGATGGATAACAAGGCTTTGCGTGATCCGCGCAAATTTGACCCTGAGCGACCTTACAGTGCCTATATGCTCTATGGCCACGGAATCCACTGGTGCATTGGTGCGCAAATTGCCAACACCCAGATCACCCAGACTTTAAAAGCCCTGCTGTGTCAGCCCAATCTGCGCCGGGCTCCCGGGAAAGCCGGTAAACTGATCAAGTGGGGAGCCTTTCCCGATAGCCTGATGGTTGAATACGATGTCGGCTAGAGTCTGTCATTGTTTGATTGAAACATATTCTGAGTTTTTTTGTAGTTAGCACATTCTTTGGGTGCTGTTGAACTCCGATATGACTGACCTGTTTCCGTGCTTCATTGATTGTTCGATTTCGGGCCATGCGCATCCAGTGTTCGATTTTGGCGAATGTCTGTTCAATTGGGTTCAGATCGGAGGAATTAGTGGCAGAAACCGCAACTGGAC
>JALTNS010000086.1 GCA_027000565.1 Rhizobiaceae bacterium
GATCTTTGGCGTTGGATGTCGCAGCAGATGCCAATCCTGCCAAACATAAAGACAATACAAACAGACCTGCTAAACGCATTTTCGTCTCCCAATTTTTTTTGATTGTGTCAACACTCACAAAAGTATTAACATTCAGTCACCCATCCATGCCGGGCCAGTTGATTCACGAATCACCAATTCGATTGGCAATATTTTGCAAGGTTGCACCGGAGCGTCTTTGTTTTCAGTCATGGTAATCAAGCGTTCACAAGCCAGACGCCCGATTTCCTGATACGGTTGTCGAACGGTGGTCAACGATGGCCATGAATGTTTGCCCATCGTTAAATCAGAAAACCCCGTGATCGATAATTCTTCGGGAACGCGTATCCCCATCTGATGAGCCACACGCAACACTTGAACGGCTGTAGGATCACTAAAGCACACAATGGCTTGCGGGCGAGGACGAGCATTTAAAAGCGGAGCAACAAGCGACTTGAAGTGAATGGTCGAAACATCTTCATGCTGGCAAAAAACATCGGGCACCGCCAGCCCATGTTCAGCCATCGCCTTTCGAAAGCCTTCTTCACGTAATTGTGAAGGACGTACATCCCCATGACCTCCTCCGATAAACGCGATACGCGTATGTCCTAATTGCACCAACAAATCAATCACTTCTTTTGTCCCTGTCTGATCATCTGATCCGACCGCGCCCGCATGATCCAACACTTCTCGGTTGTGTGTAAAAACCAACGGAATTTTCCGTTGCTTCATCATGGACTCAAATTCTCTTGCCCATGATTCATGGGCTACCATCATCAACACGCCATCGAGCTTCAGTGACGCGCAATACTCCGCCACGTCAGGTAATTCCGGCTTTCTGTCAAAATTAAGCACGTTGACAAAATATTTCTGCTCTCTGGCTTCAGTCAATACACCCTGTAACATTTTGCCCACATGCTCAGTCCCCAGATTATTGGCAATGAACCCGAGAATACGCGTTTTGCCGGTCACCATTGCACCAGCAATCGCATTGCGCGTGTAACCAAGTCGCTTGGCAGTTGCTTGAACCCGGCGGCGCGTTTTAATATTGATTGCATCATGATCCCGCAATGCCATTGAGACGGTGGCAACGGACAAATTCAAAACCCCAGCAATACTTTGGCAGGTCACAGTCATATATTTAATCGCAAAAAAATAACAGAAATTTATTTAAAACAGCTAGTTCAATTCAGAATACGCCCCAACCAATGTTCAATCAATCTGAAGGATCGCTTGTCCACATACCTTTGGGGCCGTTGTATGCACCGTTGATGGGAATGATGCCATTGTTCGTGTCAGCGGGCGGGAGTAATTTGACGTGACTATCGGCAAACAGGAAGTTAAATCGGTCTCCGGTATGCAAGGGCTGATTACCATTTCGCCCACTGGTGGGATAATGGGGCATTTGGTAATAGGGGCCACCATTGAAGGTATCGTTACTGTTATTGGCCACACGCAGGTAGGGATTGCCCAATTTCCAACTCGTCTCACTCATGCTAATGGTTCGACTAGCTACAAGTAGATCAGCTTGTCTGGCAACAAATGATGTGCCTGCAGTATTGTAGGAGGTGAGTCGGTTGTGTTGGGCTTTGTAATTATTGACCTGACTAGGAGTTGCGTTAAAACTGCCTCTAATGCCGTTGATTTGATAAGAGCGTCCATCTGGTTTTGCCGTAGCGATCTTGTCGGAGGGGCAGACGAAGGGATTGTTATTGGTTATGAC
>JALTNS010000087.1 GCA_027000565.1 Rhizobiaceae bacterium
GGGCTGGTCGCCATTTGGCACCATGAAACACGGCAAAGCAGATTTTGCCGCGACTGAACCAGCCAGCAAACACAAGCCGATTGCTTACGCCAAACCCGATGGCAAATTGACCTTTGACCGGTTGTCTTCGGTGTTTTTATCGAACACAAATCACGAAGAAGACGAGCCGGTGCACCTTCATCTGGGCGACCTGGCCTTGCAGCAATCATCCGAACTGCACGAATATGCCGGGTTGTCGTCGCGTTATTGCCCGGCCGGGGTTTATGAATGGGTCGATGAAAATGGTGATGCGATTGCGCCTGCTGATATGGCAACAGCCGGCAAGGACGCCAAATTTGTGATCAATTCGCAAAATTGCGTACACTGCAAAACCTGCGATATCAAAGATCCGAACCAGAATATCACCTGGGTGCCACCACAGGGTGGCGAGGGGCCGGTCTATCCGAATATGTAGGTTGGTACACGTTCAAATATTTGATAAGAATGGATAAACCAGATCAGCGGGAACGCCATGAATCATATATTTGTGCTCAAGTCATCAATCGCGGCCGTTTTTTTGCTGGCGGCGATGGCCGTTGGACAGGCCCAGACCACACCTGACTACAGCAAAATGGGGCTTCTCGAGCTTTCAACCCGCGCCGGCAGGGGCGATATGAAGGCTTTGGATGCTCTTCAGAAACTGGCGAAGATAATTGCCAACCGACCCGGGTTAGAAAACAACCCCAAGGGGACTGGAGCCAACGCTCCGGCCCTTCAAACTCTCGGCAAGTCCAATGGTCTTCTCCCGAGTGCCGGCAACTCTGTCGAACAACCGGGCAAGGCCAATTCATCCAATATGCGCGGTATGGCTGAAATCAGGAAAGAAATTGAAGACATTGAACAAAAAATTTATGCCAGAATTGCCAAGATCAGGGCGGGAGATGCCAGCGAAAGTGGCAAGAAAGAGACCGTTCGACTGCTCAAGAGAGCAAAGGAATTGAATGCGGAATTGGAAGTTTTGAAGGCAATTAGATTGGTGGAACAAGTTCGAAAACAAACCGCCATTGTCGGTGAAATTTCAAAGAAGCTTTCAAAAACATATTCTCCTTCCAGCTCTTCCCGATCAATGAAACCAAAGGAAGTTATGGCACTGGCTGAAAAGGGTGATGCCAGGGCTCAAAATGAGCTGGCTTTTCGCTATAGAGAAGGCAAGCGGGGTTTCAATAAGGATTTGGCAGTTTCTTTTGAGTGGATGCTGAAAGCCGCAAACAATGGTGATACCCAGGCGCAGAATTTTACCGCTTCAAACTATTTCGATGGCAAGGGAGTTGCAAAAGACAACCAAAAGGCTGCCCAGTGGCTGCAAAAATCCGCCGAAAACGGTAACAAGTTCGCGCAGTTTGAACTTCATCAGGAACTGGATGGCCATTGGGGAATTGGCGGTTGGAAAATATTCAAAAGAGACCTTGAAGCCGCGGGTTATTGGTTGAACAGGGCAGTTGAACAGAAATTTCTGGTCGCGATCGACCACGGGAAAAATTATCATTCCGATAATTGACGATTGTGGGAAGAAAATGAGAATTTGTACGATTACTACAAGAATATTGTGGATGTTGTTTGTTATGTCGGCGCTGGCAACGACATCAGGTGTTGGCGGTGAAAATGCCCAAAACACCGGTCAGAATAATAGCCTTCGCAACCCCAAATACAAAATAATTGGTGGGGGTGTGGGGCTTGTAATCGCGCCAGGTCAAGATAAGAACGCGCAGCCATTTGGCAAGCGAAAGACCGACAATATGGCGCGGGAAATAGAAAAACTGCGCAAAGATATTCAAAATATTGTTGGCACTCCCAAGACCCGGTCACCGCAACAAAAAATGTTCTTTTTGAAACTGAAGGACTTGCTGGTTCTGGCTAATAGTGGCAATGCCCTGGCTCAATTTGAGTTGGCTGATCGTTATAACGATGGTTTGCGGGGGGTAAAAAAAGACAGTTCCGCGCGATTCAAATGGTTGCTCAATGCTGCAAAAAACGGCCATATTCTGGCGCAAAACCTGACCGGATTCAATTATTTGCTTGGCGAGGGTGTCGAGAAAAATGTGCAACAATCAGTACGCTGGTTTTGGCAGGCTGCGCAAAATGGCAATTATTTTTCCCAGTATCAGCTGGGACAGGCATTGGAAAGCGGGCGCGGGATTGAAAAGAACCTGCCCGAAGCCCTGAAATGGTATAAAAAAGCTGCGGCACAAGGCCATCAGCCGGCACTGGTCAAACTTCAGCTTTTGTCTCCTCCAAGGGAGTAATAACAAAGCCTTGCTGCCCAAATCCTACTGAAATGCGGTCTCGAAGAAGCTCCTGAGCTTCCGTGAATGCAGTTTTTCAGAAGGCATGTCACGCAGGGTTTCAAGCGCCCGGATGCCGATTTTCAAATGCTGCAATACCTGGCTGGTATAAAAATCCGTCGCCATGCCGGGCAGTTTCAGTTCCCCGTGCAAGGGTTTGTCGGAAACACACAAGAGCGTGCCATAGGGTACCCGGAAGCGAAAGCCGTTGGCGGCAATGGTCGCTGACTCCATATCCAGCGCAATGGCGCGCGATTGCGACAGCCGCTGCACCGGGCCACGCTGGTCACGCAGTTCCCAGTTTCGATTGTCGATGGTGGCGACCGTTCCGGTGCGCATCACCCGCTTGAGTTCATATCCCGAATAGCCGGTTACATCGGCAACAGCCTCCTCCAGCGCAACCTGAACTTCGGCAAGGGCTGGAACCGGCACCCACACCGGCAGGTCGTCGTCGAGCACATGGTCCTCGCGCACATAGGCGTGGGCCAGCACATAGTCGCCAAGTTCCTGCGAATTGCGCAAGCCGGCACAATGGCCAAGCATCAACCATGTATGCGGGCGCAACACCGCCACGTGGTCGGTGATGGTTTTGGCGTTGGACGGCCCAACGCCGATATTGACCATGGTGATGCCGGATTTGTCCTCCCGCATCATGTGATAGGCGGGCATTTGCGGCAAACGCGCTGCTGGTTCGCCAGTTACCTGACCATCGGCCCATGTGGCACGATTGCCCGGTTCGACAAATCCGCAATAGCCGCTTTCAGGGTCGGCCACCGCTGCCTTTGCGTAATCGACAAATTCGTCGATATAAAACTGGTAGTTGGTAAACAGAATAAAGTTCTGAAAATAATCCGGCCGCGTAGCGGTGTAATGGGAAAGCCGGTGCAGTGAATAATCAATGCGCTGGGCAGTAAAAGGCGCCAGCGGGGTTTTTTCATCCGCCAGGCTTTCGTATTTCGAATTGACGATTTTGTCATCAATCGAAGAAAGGTCCGGCACATCAAACACATCGCGTAGCGGGCGCTTAAGCATTTCATCCAGCGAGCCGGATAAATGGCTGTCTTCGACAAAGGCAAAATGCAACGGGATCGGCACATCGGAAACCGACACCACAATCGGAACATTGTGGTTGCTGATCAGCAGATTAATCTGGTCTTCGAGATAATTGCCGAACAGTTCCGGTTCGGTAATGGTGGTTGAATAGACCCCGGGGCCACCGACATACCCAAATGCCAGACGCGAATCGACCCTTGTGTGAGAAGTGGTCGAAATACTGATCTGCGGATAAAAGGCGCGGTAACGCTCTTGCACCTGCGAACCGGAGGTGGCGGCGGTGAAACTGTTCCGCAAGAACAGGGTATTGGTTTCATAAATGGTTTTCAGCTTTTCAAGCGCGTCTGCCGCGCTTGTAAATTCCTCAGCCGCAACTCTTTCCGGGCAAATGACCGGTAAATCGTCAGCGGTAAATTTTTCCAATCGATTTTTCATCGTCAATCTATAGCGATAATTTATGACATTTCCACAACAGAATTAAGGGCAGGGATTCAAATTGCCGAATAGAGGCCGATTGCCCCGACCAAAATCAGGCTGATCGCCCAGATTGCATCCATGTTGAACCAGCTTCTGGTGATGTATTTCAACCCGACGATCCGGTAAATCAGCCATGCGGCAATGCCACCGGAACTGATCATCGCGATGGTGTGGACGCTTGAAACCAGCAAGGTCATGCCAAGGCTCGATACCAGAAACTCGCTGCCTGCCATGACATTTTGGCCCATGGCGCTGTTTTCCATTGCTGCTGAATTGTTGAGTCCAAGATAAATCGGCACCAGCATCAGCCCGGCGCCGTGGGCAATGGCGATGGCAAACGACCACAGCGCCAGTCTTGTGGGCGCAATGCGCGCCAGCATGCGCGGGTGACGGCGATTAATATAGCGAAACAGCCCGAAGGCAATTACCAGCAAACTGGCCCCGATCTGTATTTCCCGTTGCCAGATGATCAGTGATGTAAGCAGCGCGAACGGCAAAACCATTGCCATCATGGCTAAAAAATGTCCGGCAGCCAAGGGGACAAGCGCCGCCAAAAGCGCGCTGTCCTTGCGCTCCATCAGCCCGGCAGAGACCGCCAAAGGCCACCCCATGCCGGGGTTAAGACCATGGAACATGCCGCTGGCGATGACCGCCAGCCACAGGGCATCCACTATGCTGTATCCGCTCTAAACGGACGGATAGCAGAACGAATCGGTGGAGCAGTCGCCCCCCTCAAGCCGTATCTGGTGGGCACCATAACCGTCCGGAAACTGAACCCAGTAATCTTCGGCAAGGTTGATGCCGCCATCCTCGCCGATATTGGCCATTACCTGGGCACCTGGAACACCGTCTGGATAAAACTGCTTGTCCCATGATGAATAGAGTGAATTGGTCCAGTAGACCCGCTTGCCATCGCGGCTGATTTCGAGCATTTGCGGCCCGCCGGCAAATGCCTGCCCGTTTGGATGCGGGGTTTTGCGCACGATGCCGCCAATATGAACCGAGTCGACAAATTTCACATCACGCGGATTGCTGACATCATATTGCCGCAACTCGCCGGTGCCCCAGCAAGCGACATAAAGGAATTTGTCATCGAGCGACAAATCGATATCTGTGACCAGTGGCGGCACCGCGCCAAAACCTTTCAGAAGTTCCGGCAGATCGTCCGCATCAGCCGGTTCCGCTGGAATGGTAGCAGATTTTTCGATGTGGAATTTCCCATCTTCCCGCCACCAGGTCCAGATCGAACCTTCAAGATTGGTGGTATCAACCACAACACCCAAAAACCCGTATTCGCGCGACGGATCGTGGGCCGGGCGCACTTCAAGCGCCATTTGATGATTGGCACCAAGATCGATGGTCTGCACATTGCGCCGGGCGCGAAGGTCCCAGAAATGTATCTGGTGGCCATATTTATTAGACAACAAGTCTTCCGCAACAATACCATTTTCAAATTGCGGCGGCAGTCCCCATTCGCTGGTGACCATATAATCGCGTGGCAGGTTCCACCAGAAATCATAGTGTTTTTCCTGCGAACCGCGATCCATTTCCCAACGCCCGAGGATGTCAAATGTCTCGCAATCCATAATAAAGACCCCCGGCGGACCATCGGTTCCGTTTTCGCCACCGCCACCAAGCGTGCTGATGTAAATGCCTTCCGGCCCGCAATGCACTGTGTGCGGACGCGAATATCCGGTTTTGCGAAACAGTTCTTCCGGTTCGATGATCTTGTGAATTTTGGCCTCGGTCGGGTGCGGCTTGGTATCGATGATATAGATTCGCGATGAACGAATGCCTGGAATGATCAAATAGCGCCGCTCGTAAAATGCGTGGCCGGTCAGCGGCGAAAGGGCGGACGAGCAGGCATTCCAGCCAAAATGATGAAATTCGTCGCCGACATTGGGCATGATAACCGTGTGCACGATGTCGCCATAGGAATCCGATGACGGGTCCACATCAATCACCGCCAGTGCATCGGGTTTGGAATGGTCGGGACTTAAAAGCAATGTGTAGGCAAAGTTCTCAACCGGCGCTTCCATGGCCAGTTTGGGTGACGGATGAAAGGTCGGGTCAGGTCGCAGGGTTGCGGTATTCGGGGCCATTGGTTTTCTCCTCGCTTTTGATCCGGCAGATTGGAAAGGCAAGGCTTCTGCCGACTCGTTTGCAATGTGGGGTGTGGGGAGGAAAAATTTCCTCAAAAAAACGATAAAACATAATATTCAGTCGAAAAATTTCCGACTGAACTAACATTCTAGTTTCGATATTTCACGAGAGTCAAATAGAGATATGTTAATATGATATCAGCTCTGTTGGCGCTAAACCAAATTACGGCGCACCACCATTTTTAAACTGCAGGACCGCAAATGTTCGCAATTGATGTTCTTTGAAGATACAAGGCCCGGATATTCACGCACCACGTCGCGTTGTTCCTTGGTAATCAAAATCAGATTTGCCAGCACCACGCCGAGAAAGGCAATCAACGAAGAGACAAGAATAAAACGACGGTAAAGCATGGCAGTTTCCCCTGAAAATCATTGCCGTATAGCGGCCGGGGTAAACTCGCACATCCCTATTGAACCAGTGCTGAGCAGTCCGTTCATTAGGCGTTCAGGGTGGTTAACCCGGGCCGGGCCGAAAAGTTTTGCGGCCCGGCAGGGTTGCTCATTCAGCGGCCGGTGCCTGCAGCGCCTTTTGGTCCGGTTTTGAATTGATGGCTTGCTGGAACTGTTCGTAATAGGTCGGGTGTTCGGTGCCCATCCAGCGGTCCCACCAGGTGAAATAGAGCCCATAATTTGAGGTGAACCGGGCATGGTGAATGTCGTGGTGGGTTACCGTCGTCATCCAGTCAAACATCGGACGACCATGCCGATTGGCCGGAAATAATTCGTAACCTGAATGTCCCATCGCATTTCTTAACATCATATGATTGGTGAAGATGAAAATGGCCAGCGGGTGCAGGGGCATGAACAACAACACCAGCGGCAGAAAACCGGCATTGGCCACGGCCTCGCCGACATTGAAGGCGTAGGATGTAAACGGTGTTGGATTGATTGACTGGTGGTGCAGGCGATGAGCCTTCTTGAATACGCGCGGGCGGTGTAAAAACCGGTGGGCCCAGTAAAAGTAACCATCATGAAGAATGATCAAGGCAATGGTCGAAATCACCAGGTAACCGAGGCCATAATCGGCAATGTCGAAATAGAGCCTGAAGATACCGAATTCGCTGCCGGTTAATGTGATCAAGGCGACAATCGCAAATATTGTTGCGGTGCGAAGGCTCGAAATGATCTCGCGTTTTATTTGCCCTTGTTTGGGCTCTTTATCGGTGATTTTTCGACCGGCCAGTCGCGCAGAAAGGCCGATATTGATAAGCAGATACATGCCGCCGGCACCAATGACATAACGCAAAATGTCCTCGGACAGCAGGATCGAAAAAATTGTATAAATGGAAATATCCATATTCAGCGGGTTCATAAC
>JALTNS010000088.1 GCA_027000565.1 Rhizobiaceae bacterium
GGCAAAGAACTGGTCGCCCGGGCTATTCATCAGAACAGCCCGCGCAAAAGTAAACCGTTCGTGCCGGTTAATATTTCCGCACTCCCGGAAAGCACGCTCGAAAGTGAACTCTTCGGCCATGAAACGGGGGCATTCACCGGCGCAAAAGGACGACGAATCGGCAAGTTTGAATACGCCAATGGGGGGACGCTGTTTCTCGATGAAGTGGGAGAGATGCCGCACGATACGCAAATTAAATTATTACGCGTGCTCGAAGACCGCAAAATCACCCGGCTTGGTTCCAACGATGAAATTGATGTCAACGTGCGAATTGTCGCTGCAACAAATGCCGATTTGAAAAAAATGGTCGATGAAAAAAACTTCCGCATCGACTTGTATCATCGGCTCGATGTCGTCAACTTGCAACTTCCCCCATTACGCGACCACATCGTTGACCTCCCACTGCTGATCGATCATTTTGTCAAAGAGTTAAGCGGACGGGCTGGCAAAGAGACGAAAGGAGTCACCAAAGCAGCCCGTAAAGCGATGATGATGTACGACTGGCCCGGCAACATTCGCCAACTACGCAACACCATCGAACGGATGCTCGTTCTCGATATGGACGGCTTACTCGATGTCGACGACCTTCCCGATGACATTGCCGCGCTGGTACAACCGGAATCAACAGGCGAAGAGTTACGCCATGCAATCGGCAGTGACGGTTTAACAGGTCAACCGCTCAGCGCCGTCGAAAAATACTATATTCAACGTGCCCTCGAACTAACCGAAGGCAAACGCGACGAAGCCGCCAAGATGTTGGGCATTGGTGAAAGGACGTTGTATCGGAAGATTAAGGAGTACGATTTGTAGGATGGGTGGCATTATTGGAGTGTAAAATCGATCAGAGTGGACAATGAAACGCACACTAATATTCCTGATCTTACTACTCTTTATTCAGCATTGCTTTTTTATAGCTGTGATTGGGTGGTGTGAACGTTCATCTGATATGCACGCATTTCCTGTTTTAGCATGGATTATTATCTCAGCATTTACAGCTTCCACGATATGTGTGGCTTTTCGGAGACACATTCATGCAGTTGTTGTAAATGGTTTGCTGACGGCAATTATTATCAATTACCTATTGCTTACCCGTGGCTATCTCATTCCAGACCCTGTCTACGAAGTTGAAGTTACTGTCACCGACATTAAAATTGCTATTGTAAGGGCCATTGTGTTTTGGGGTATATCTGTATGTTGTGGGGCATTCGTACATATCATTGTCAGCAGACTTGATACTCTGCAAGTAACATTGGCAAAAGAGAAATTGAAAGTCGCTGCATGGAAAGGGTTCACATTTTCACTTTCGTGTGTGGTGGTGACAATGCCTGTGTTGCTTTTGCTTTGGCCTGCGTATTCATCAGTGAACACTGTATCTATTGCTCTCGCTTATTCGGTTGGTGGCCTGTTGACAGGCGTTTTAGTCGCATCTGTTGTTGGCATTGTGTATACAACACCTCAATCGTCATGACTTCAATTGAGCCCGGTAGGGTACGCACAGCGTACCCTACGCAGTTACCGCGGTAGCGGGGCGCTCTGTTGTGCTGAGCGGAATTGGAGTTGGTCTTCGCCCAGGGCGTGGGCAAGTTCTTGTTTGAGTTTGGGTGAGGCTGTGACTCGTAATGCGCCGGGTGGCGAAAGGTAATAGCGTTTCACCATGGTACGTTCATTGTCGTCAGCCGTTTCG
>JALTNS010000089.1:0-653 GCA_027000565.1 Rhizobiaceae bacterium
ACATTGGCTCGTCCTTTAAGATCACTGTCGGTCACGATACGTTTATCACGGACCACATTGGGAGTTGCACGAGCTTCAACTCGCTGAACAGAATTGACGGTCTGGCAACCAACAGTCCCCAAACACAGAACAATCATTGCTGCATACAAAACATAGGATTGACGCCGAACCATTATGAACCACCTTTCCCTAATAAAAATTGGGTGACATGAAATGGGCTAACCGAATTGATGGAGCGCACCAAGACAAAGTTGGTTGCACTGGGAGTCAATTCTATCACATGAGACGACTGACCGGGACCTGTTAATTTGATTTGATGACTTTTGGGTGTTGGGAGCCGTGCGTACTGAAACTGCTTGGGAAGTGAAGCCCATGTCCGTAAATCCGCTTGGTTGGAGGCCACCTGATATAGCGTGGTCGAAAGACTCACAACCAGCCCCCCCCACCCTTGGTCTTTTGTCGTCCGTTTCAGTGCGTAGGCAATCGCGGCCTTGGTTCCAACAGCAATGAGCGTTTTGGTGATCACAACGGGCAGTTCGTTTTTGAACTCCTGAGCGACGATACCATCCATATCCGCAAGCAACTGCGTATGAATATTTTGCCCATCGACTTGAATATCAAGTTGACTTAGATAGTTGTTGTTCATGACCAGA
>JALTNS010000089.1:663-1720 GCA_027000565.1 Rhizobiaceae bacterium
ACATAGTCCACGGACTTGGCGACTAGAAACAGTGGGATATCAATGCGAATCTGCCCACGCTTGGGCGCGGTGCCGGTTGCAAAAATGACATAGGTCATCGCCGGCATTTTCTGACCTGAGGCCATCTGCTGAGCCATTTCAAGGTCAGCCGTCAGATAGGTATTGCCAGCAACCATGCCTTTGACACGTTCAATGGACTTGCGGCCCGTTTCAAGATCCGCGCCATCGACTCCTGCACTAAGGTAATAAATGCCCTGGAGCCATTCGCTAAAGGGATTGACATAGTCTGTATAGGCGGAGTATTTGTCCAGATCAGCGTACTTTGAATCGATCATGCCTTTGAATTTGTCATCCTTTTTGGCACGATCAACGTCATAGCCTTCTTGGCCTTTTTTCTTCATCTGAGCATTGGCAGCCTTGGCAGCTTCCTCTGCTTTTTCAATTCGTTTGGCATTGCGTTGCACCGCGTCATTTTGGCGTTGGTAGGCTTTACGTAACTCCACACGAGCAGCCTCGGAGTCTCCAAGTTCCATGAAATTGATCGCGCGATAGGTGCTAAGCATGATCCGATCATAATTGTACCCACGGTACGGCAACGCATTGAGATTCGTAATCGCAGCAATCCCCTCTTTGCTGATACTCACATCCGGCTGCTCGTCGTACGCGTCAATCTTGGCGTCAGCAACCCGATAACTGGCATTACTACCTGCGATGTCTCCAAGTTCACGTCGGATACTGCCCTGTTCAAGATGAGCGATGACGCAATCCACGCCATTGCCTTCCCTGGCGACAAAATCGTCAATTTGAAGCCGAGCGGTTGCGATATCACCGGTGCGATAAGCTTCCTGAGCATTGCGTAAAGCGATGTTACTACAGCCTGAAAACAGACCGATACAAAGCACCCCCAATAAACCAATCAATCGTTTCATCTAAAATTCCCCGGCAGTCTTACTGCCCAAGTGTTTGGCTGTCTGTCATTCGTAAAACCTGTAATTTATCCACCCCAAAATTTTCCAGTAACTTCGCACGAGAAAACTTTGGGGTCACGCTGATAACC
>JALTNS010000090.1 GCA_027000565.1 Rhizobiaceae bacterium
TTGTTGAAACATTGGAGCAATGCCTGTTTGCCGCTTTGGGTGGTATTTATTAGTCTGACATTTATGGTAATTTCATCAACTGGTTATGCCCAGCAGGGGCCAGTATTTCGAAAATGGTCGGGTGGCGGATTGAAACTCGAAATTGCTCCGCTTAATCTTGACCAGGTTCAGGCATTTTATATTGGTCGGGGGTTTTCGCCAGCTGATGCCGGTTTTATCGCAGAAACCGGGTGTATTTTTCGCAGCGCCATTGGCAACGCCGGAACCGGTGCAAATGATCCGAAAGTTACAGTTCAACTGGCAAATTGGCGGGTTATTGTCGATGGAAAGGCCACGCCGCCGATGACGCGGGAAATCTGGGCAAAAGCCTGGGCGGCGAGGGGAGTAGATGAATCGCAGACCATTGCGTTCTACTGGTCATTGTTTCCTTCTGAACAACTCTACCGGCCAAGTGATTATAATTGGGGTTTGATCAGTTTTGCATTGTCGCCGGGCGCAAGGTTTGATCTCGAATTGCACTGGTCGCAGGCAGGCGAGGAGCGCACCCAAGTGTTGAAAAATCTGGAGTGTGGAAAATGAACAGCCTATTGAACGCCGGTAGTCTGATAAAAATGTTCTATCTGTCACTAATGCTGGTGGTGATGGTTTTTCCGGTTTGGCAACCCGCCTTCGCTCAAGTGCAATATTTGCATCCGATGGACAACAAACCGCAGGCAAAGGATTTTGAACTGCCAGACCTGGACGGCAACAAGGTTCGCTTGTCAGATTTCAGGGGCAAGGTTGTTCTTGTCAATTTCTGGGCGACGTGGTGCCCGCCCTGCCGCAAGGAAATTCCTTCGATGCAGCGGGCCTGGGACATATTGAAAACCAAAGATGTCATGTTGCTGGCCATCCATGTGGGGGGAAACGAGGATCAGGTTTGGACGTTTTTAACAGATTTTGGCGTTGAGTTTCCGGTTCTGCTGGATGCCAAATCGAAGGTGTCACGCGCATGGCCGATGATGGGATTGCCCGTGTCCTTTGTGATCGATCCCAAGGGCCGTATTGCTTTGCAGGCGATTGGTGGCCGCGAATGGGATGACGAAAAACTGATCAAGCAGATATTGGCGCTCAAAGAGAACGGCTGACGAATTTGTATCAACAATTCTGATCATTCATATCATTCAATTTGTTGCGACATTTCGCAAAATTGCGCGTAATGTTTATCGTTCGAATTAGCAATTCCCGCATCTCTTTCAATTCCAGTTTGGTAAATTCTTGTGCCAGGTCGAAAATCTGAAATTTCTGCTGCCGTAAAACTGCTGTTGCCATTATTGGTGGCAACGGCCCCCTTCGGGCTGTTATTTGGTGCGGTGGCAGCTGAAAAAGGACTGTCGACGGCTGAACTGGTTATGATGAGCGCATTTATCTTTGCCGGTGCAAGCCAGTTTGTTGCACTTGATCTGTGGGGATACCCTATGGCCTATGGATCAATTATCCTGGCCGTGTTTGCCGTAAATTTTCGCCACGTATTATACAGCGCCTCGGTGGGTCGGAAACTTTCGGCTTTCAACGGCTGGCAAAAAGCGCTAGCCTTTTTGCTGTTGGTTGATCCGCAATGGGCGGCGGCTGAAGTTCGCGCTGAAGAACGTAAGGGGCAGGGCGGTGTGCGCCCGGCGTTTTATTTTGCTCTGGCTGTGCCGCTCTATTTTGCCTGGATATTCAACAC
>JALTNS010000091.1 GCA_027000565.1 Rhizobiaceae bacterium
GGCCACTCCGTCTCGCAAGGGGTGGCATATTGAAAAAAACGGCCAGATTCTAGCGACCGGCATGGCTTACCTGCAACGATGCGCTGCATACGGCGCCGAAGGCGAACAGGCTGCGGCCCGGGTTGCGGACGAGATCGAGCGGGCCGTGACCCTGCCCCGCAAGCAGCCTCGCAGGTGGGCCGCCGGCAGCGCCAAACCGGCAAACGCCAGTGCCAGCAAGGCTTCTGGCGACATCCGTATCGAGCATGACCGGAACTGGACGTGGGTTTTCTTCCCGGTCAAACCGCCGCAGGAAGTGCGCGATCGGCTGAGTTTGCAAGGCGCTCATTGGGGGCGCAAGCGGGGAGGCTGGTACTTCAAGTGGAATGTTCCTGACGAGGAACTGGCCTGGCTGTTCGGTGACGAAGGCGCTTCCAAGTCTGAATCCCCTGAACAGCCCCCTGAGCGCATCGAAGCCAATCTGCCCGCGACACTCCCCAACGGCTGGGCGGAAGAGGATATCCGCTTCTTGCTGGAGAGGCTGGCCGATGGGCCAATCCTGGTGGCCGACAAGAAACTGGGCATCCCCACTATCCACGACATCCCCAACGCCGAGCATTGCGGCTACGGGGTGTTCAAGGCCAGTGGCCCCGGTTACACGGTGTCCTTCGATGCCGGCGGGGCGATGAGCAGCACACCGTCCGGCAAAAAGTGGTCGTCTCTGATCGTTACGGGGGATTACCCGGGCTACGACGCCGAGAGCGTCCGGGAGACGCTCCAGGCGTATCTCTCAGCCGGCGACGGTGAAGAAGACGGTGAAAAAGACAAGGAGAAAACTATGCCTGAAAAGTCTATCGAGGCTTTCGAGCGCCTGAGTTCAGAGGACGCGAATCGCGGCCCGCACACCGGCCTCGACGCTGTGGCCTACAACCTGGTTCCGGAGTGGGCGCTGCCATTCTTGCCGGGGATCAAGGAGTCAGACTCCGGCGATCCGATTGTCTGGCTGAAGTTCTTCCACCCGCTGACCAACTGGACGTGGTATCTCACCGAGTACGATCCAGATGAGCGGCTGGCCTTCGGGCTGGTAGTTGGCTTTGAGACCGAGTTAGGGTATTTCTCGGTCGAGGAGGCGGGTAAGTTTGTCAACGGCATGAAAGCCGAGCGCGACGTGTGGTTCACACCGGTGCGGATCACCGAACTGGCAGATTACCAACGGGCGTTCGGCTCGCATGGGCCGTACAAAGGCCGGGCCGTTGCCAATCCTACCATTGTGCCCTCGGAGCCGTTGCCCTCGGAGGCAGAGGACGAACCGAACCCCGAACCGGAGACGGTTGTATTGACCGCCTTCGACAACGGCAAGCAGTTCGGTTACAACTCCGACCGCCTGGGAATCTGGGCGCCGTATCGGGACGTCAACGGGCGGCGGTATTCCGATGCCTGGATGGTCTGGGACAACGCAGCACCCGATGGCCCGCATACTGTTCCCGACCCGGACTACACCGGCTCCGGCTGGCGGAATTTGGGAGCGGCATCGCTGGCCGAGGCGGTTCGCCAGGCGGAGGAGCATTTCGGCGTGCGCATTCGCCTGACGGGCGAACCGCCCTGGAACGATGTGTATCCCCCGATTGCTGACGCCCCGCGACAGCAAGACGAGACGCCCCCCTGGCGGATGACCCGCCTGGCCTATCAGAAATCGAAGGCCGAGGAGGTCGCCGACGGC
>JALTNS010000092.1 GCA_027000565.1 Rhizobiaceae bacterium
TACGGTCAAGAAACCGCCGCCTGTCAGAAGTTGGGCCGGAAAACAGGCCGTCCATATTTGGTGTCAACCATACCACGCGGCAAAGTTCAAGCAGTTCATCGGCAGATTTAGCCGGCGTTTGATTAATACGAATTCGCCTTTGGGTTTCGATACCTGACCCGCCTCGAACCAATCCGGTGCCAATGGCCACATCACCTTCACGCCCGACCAGTTCTGCATTGACTGCCCAACTGCCATCGCCTTGAACATTAGCCACATCACTGTGTACCGCCCGGCGCATTCCGCGGCCGGGCGACAAATATGAAATTGCCTCCAACAGGTTTGTTTTGCCCGCGCCATTTTCACCAAACAGCACCACATGACGGTGATCAAGGAGCATCGCAGCGCTTTGATAATTTCGAAATCGATTTAGTTTTAGCGCGCTGATATAGACCTGGCTTGGCGGGTGGTCGGCATTGGATGGGCCGTCGATATTCACTAAACTAGACGCGCATTGGCATCAAAACATAGATGGCACCATTTTCTGCTGCGTCCCGTATCAGGGTTGGAGAACCGGAATCCGCCAGCATGAATATTGTTTCCTCGCCAACAAGCTGATTGGTGATATCAAGCAGGTAACGTGAATTAAAGCCAATTTCGAGATCATCATTGGAATATCCAACCGCAATTTCCTCTTCGGCACTGCCGGAATCAGGGTTGTTGACGCTGAGCAGCAAACTGCCATTGGAAAGGGTCAATTTAACCGCCCTGCCTCGGTCCGATGAAATGGTTGAAACCCTGTCGACCGCGGCGGTAAAAACCAAACGTTCCAATGTTAGTTCTTTGTCATTACCCGCAGGAATTACCCTGTTATAGTCCGGAAATGTTCCATCAATCAGTTTCGAAGTTAAAACAAGGGTGCCAACTGTCAAACGGATTTTGGTGTCGGACAATTCAACCGTGACCGAACCATCTGGATCCTCGAGCAGCCGCTGAATTTCGCCGACGGCCTTTCTTGGAATAATTATTCCAGGCATTCCCTCTGAACCAACCGGGGCCAAAACCTGAGCGCGGGCCAGGCGATGCCCGTCGGTGGCCACAGCCCGCAACACCATTTCGCCATCATCTTCAACACTGTGAAAATATATTCCGTTCAAATAGTACCGGGTTTCTTCTGTTGAAATTGCGAACTGGGTGCGATCTATCAAACCCTTTAGTGCGGTGGCCTGAATGCGAAATGTGTGACTGAATTCCCCTGCCGTGAGATCGGGAAAATCTGCCTCCGGTAATATTTGCAACCTGAACTGTGAACGCCCCGAACTGAAGTTGAGTGTGTTGTCGTCTGTTTTTGACAACATAACCTCTGCGCCATCCGGTAGTTTGCGCACGATGTCATAAAGCATGTGTGCCGGCACAGTGGTTGCCCCGGCCTGCTCAATATTAGCCGCAACAGACTCGGTTACTTCAAGATCAAGGTCGGTTGCCTTCAAATGAAGTGCACCATCTTCCGCCCGAAGCAGAACATTTGACAAAATGGGTATCGTATTGCGACGCTCGACCACCCTTTGGACGTGGTTCAAAGATTTGAGCAAACTTGATCGTTCAAGTGTCACACGCATAATATGATTTCCAGCAGCAGAGAAAACGACAAACAACGCGCAACTGTTACACGTTATTCACCCGCATTTGATACAAAATCGGGCATGACCAAAAT
>JALTNS010000093.1 GCA_027000565.1 Rhizobiaceae bacterium
TAATCAATTGCCCGTCAGGATCAGGAGTTGGCCACCCGCAACTGATTTTCGTTTTTACTGCGACCGGAATTCTCAGCAAGTTGCTTTCCACTTGCCAAATCGCCCGCCTCATAGATTGCCATTTCAATGAGATAGGCCAAAACTGGTGCACCTTCCTTTTCACTTATCCCGCGCAATTCTACCAACATTTGCTCGATATATGAAAAGCTCTGATTTTGTTTGCCGCTGACCATGAGATTTACCCCGGATTGGTTTTACCGCCGTTTGAAACCCTGCCTGCCAGCAGTTATAACCCAATTGCCCGCACCGTCAATAGCAAAGGTGCATATTCGCATAAATACTACCTATTAGTGCATTTCACCAAATTGTAATCATATAATTATCATGATCTGCACGACTGGATTGAAATTCAACTGGACAACGGCGCTATTTCTGCGCTTTACAGGCCCATTCCGCCAAAATTTTTCAAGGACAGTGCTGAACATGGACGTCGTCATCGTTGAATCGCCTGCGAAAGCGAAAACCATCAACAAATATCTTGGATCAAAATACAAGGTATTTGCATCCTACGGGCATGTTCGCGACCTGCCGCCTAAAGATGGTTCCGTTCTTCCTGACGAAGATTTTTCAATGAAATGGGCTGTAGATTCTAAAGCTAAATCTCGGCTCAGCGAGATTACCAAAGCGGTCAAGACATCAGACAAACTCATTCTCGCAACCGACCCGGACCGTGAAGGCGAGGCAATTTCATGGCATGTCCTTCAGGTATTGAAAGACAAAAAGGCTATTGGCACCAAACCGGTTGAAAGGGTGGTTTTTAACGCGATCACCAAAAAATCCATTCTCGATGCCATGGAGCACCCCCGCCAGATCGACGCACCGCTGGTAGAAGCTTATCTGGCACGACGGGCACTGGATTATCTGGTCGGTTTCACCCTGTCACCGGTATTGTGGCGCAAATTACCGGGTGCCCGCTCCGCCGGACGGGTTCAGTCCGTCGCGCTCCGGTTAATTTGTGAACGTGAAAACGAAATAGAACGCTTCAAGCCACAGGAATACTGGACGATACTTGCAACCCTTGCCAATACGGCAAAGGCCGAGTTTGAAGCACGATTAACCTCATATGAAGGTGAAAAGCTCGGTCGCCTCGATGTGAAAAATGAAGAACAGGCAACAACAATTCGAACAATGTTGATGGGTGCCAGTTTTGATGTTGCCGTTGTCGAAGCCAAACCTACCCGGCGCAATCCTTACGCGCCATTCACCACCTCGACCATGCAGCAGGAAGCATCGAGCAAACTCGGGTTTTCCGCCTCACGTACCATGCAAGTGGCACAACGACTTTATGAAGGAGCCGATATCGGTGGTGAAACCGTTGGCCTTATAACCTACATGAGAACTGACGGGGTGCAGATTGCACCGGAAGCTATTGAGCAAACCCGCGAATTCATCAATTCAGAATACGGCGCAATTTATCTGCCCGATAAAGCCAGGCACTACACCGCCAAGGCAAAAAACGCTCAGGAGGCGCACGAGGCGATCCGGCCGACCGATCTAACCCGCCAGCCAAAAGATATGGCAAAATTTCTCGAAAAAGATCAGGCCAGACTTTACGAGTTAATCTGGAAGCGCACCATGGCAAGCCAGATGGCGTCAGCACAAATCGAACGCACGATGGTTGATAT
>JALTNS010000094.1 GCA_027000565.1 Rhizobiaceae bacterium
GTGCAAGATCGGGAAGTTTCCAGTCGAGGGTAAGTTTCGCGGTTGCCATTTTTACGGTTTTGGCCCTGATACCAGCCTCGCCGGCCAATTGAACCAAATCTTTAGCCAGCCATTTTTGAAACTTCCGTTCAAGCAAAGGTTTGTTTTGTGCAAAGCTGATATTCGTGGCGGAAAAATTCATGCCAATGCTCAAGACAATACCTATGGCGGCAATCCAGATTGAACCTGGGGGTTGGTGCCTCGGCATCATTTGTGTTCCTCCTCGCTTGCATCAATTAGCGCCTTGTTAAAATAACGAAGGGCGACAACCTGGCTGGCCCAGCCAATGATCTTTGTTTCATCGCGGCTGTCGACCACAGGTAATTGGTCATATCCCCCCTGGTCAAATGTGCGAAGCGCGTGTTCAAGTGTATCGGTCGGTTTCAAAGACACCGTGTTTTCGTCATCAAGATCAAGCGGTTCGGGTTGCTCTTCATCCTCAGCAATAAATGTCATGAAATCCGCGACCCTGGTATTTTGAACCAGATAACGATGCGGCCCGTCCTGAACCAACAATCCGCGGGCTTCCAGTTGCCACTGGAAGAATGAACGACCGTGAATGGCCTGCGACAGGCCTGCAGAAATTGACACGGTCAACAGCAGCGCAACCGTAAGGTCGTAACCGCCGGTCAGTTCAAACATCATCACCGTTGTCGAAATCGGAGCGCCGATAACAGACGCGGCCACCGCCCCCATGCCCAGCAATGTATAAATGCCCTCGCTTGAGGCAAGATCGGGGAATAATCGCGCTGCAATCAGGCCAAAGGCTCCCCCCGCCATGGCGCCCAGATACAGCGATGGCGCAATAATGCCGCCGCCAAAACGCGAGGCAAGGGTAATCGAGGTTGCAATGGTTTTGGCAAACAGCAGCGACAACAACATCAATAACGGCAATTGATTATGCAGTGCCTGATCGGTTGCCTCGTAACCAACCCCTAAAACTTCGGGATAGTAGATCGCAATTGCGCCAACCAGCAGACCACCAAATACCGGGCGCGACCACAGTGGAATGTTGATGTTGCGCGCCACATAGTCACTGCTGATCAGCGAGAACTGAAACAATACACCGACAAATGCACATACCACACCAAGCAGCGCAAATGCCGGAAACTCCCAATAGGAAGTAATTTGCGAGTGGCGGATAACAAAAGCTGCCGCTTCGCCAAACCACTGGCGGGAAAGTATGGTGCCCGCGACCGACGAAATGACGACAGGTACAAACGAGCGCATGGCATAGTGACCAAGGATTACCTCATGGGCAAACAACGCACCGGCAATGGGAGCATTAAACGAAGCGGATACTGCACTGGCAACACCGCAGGCCAAAAGTGTGCGTTGGCCCCATGCAGGAATACGCAGCGCCTGGCCAATTGACGATGATATGGTTGCACCCAAATGCACCATCGGCCCTTCACGCCCGGCACTTGCACCAAATCCAAGCGATGCGGCGGTTACAATTGACGAGGCCACACCGGGCCAGAATTTAAGATTGCGCCCGCCCAGCGCGCGGGCTTCAATAACATCTGCTGCTCCTCCGGTTCGTTTGGCCTCAAGAAAATTGAGCGCAATGCCTATCAGCAGTCCACCGGCTGCGGGGGTCAGCAAAACCACGTACCAGGGGATATTGCGCGCAGCCGACGCAACGTTTTCACTGCTGTCAAGCAACCAGATGAATTGCACAAGGCCAATCAGTTCCCGAAACAGGATGGCTGCAACCGAAACACATAGTCCGATAACCAGCGAGACCAACCACAATTGCGGTTGCCGTGTCGACATGAACATCGAAATGTTTGGCTGTATCCATTGCCAAATGATCTGCGGTAGTCGACGAATAATTTCAGGCATTTAATTGAGCTTTACACTCCCTTGCGCCGAATTTCGATTTTTCGACCAACATTTTCCGGCCTTGGCAGAGAGGCCTGCTTTTTGGCAAGGTTTTGAATATTGGCATAGATATCATCGGGATAGGGTGCCACTTTTGGGCCGTCCATATCCACGTGCAGGGACATGCCTTCACAGGTTGCCGACAGCCAGCCGTCCTCATGCCGCAGTTCCTGATAGACATGCATGCGTTTTTCATCAAAATCAATGAGTTGAAATGTGCCGAAAACCTTGTGGTCAAGGTGCAATTCACGCTTGTAACACAGGTGAATTTCGCCGGTATAGGTGGTGAGCCTGCGCGATTTTGCATATTCCGGGCCGAGACCAAGAAATGTGCAAACGCTGTCAAAAGCATTGTCAAGCAGCACATTATAATAGGCCATATTGAGATGGCCGTTGAAATCTATCCACTCCGGCTTGATCGACATTATCGGCGAGATAATCAGATTTTCATCAATTTCGATGCTCACTTGATTTCCTTTTGCATTAGTATGGACCCGGTTGTTAATTCTGGTATCGTGGCAGACAAAGAATAGTACACCTTTGGGAATTGACACAATTGAGATGTGCCGCAAGCACGTTGCGGATACAAGCCTCAAATGCTGTCTGGAGCATCAAATGGCACTAGCAGACATTGTTTCGCTTGAAAGAAATGAAGCCGGTATCCAGTCGGTTGTCGGAATATTAAAGCAGCGTTTCGGGGAACAACTGCAGTCTTCGAAGTCACTTCGCGAACAACACAGCCACACCACCACCTATTTGCCATCCCAATTGCCGGACGCAGTGGTTTTTCCCCATTCCACTAGCGAAGTGCAGGAAATCGTTAAAACCTGCGCAGAATTCAAGGTGCCCATCATACCCTTCGGTACCGGCACATCTCTGGAAGGCGGGGTGAATGCCCCGGCTGGCGGTATTTCAGTCGATCTTCAACAGATGGACAAGATTATTGCGGTTAATTCCGAAGATCTTGATTGTGTGGTGCAACCGGGCGTTACGCGTGAAGCCCTGAACGAACATCTTCGTGATACCGGGTTGTTTTTTCCAATCGATCCCGGTGCCAATGCCAGCCTCGGTGGCATGGCCGCAACCAGAGCATCCGGCACCAACGCAGTCAGATATGGCACCATGCGCGAAAACGTCGTCAATATTACGGCTGTCATGCCGGACGGGCGCATTGTAAAAACGGCTAACCGGGCAAAAAAGTCAGCCGCCGGTTACGATTTAACCCGTCTGCTGGTGGGCGCTGAGGGCACACTTGGCATCATTACCGAACTGACGGTCAAGCTTTACGGTATTCCCGAGGCGATTTCAGCGGCAATCTGCCGTTTTCCATCGGTTGAAGCGGCGTGCAATACCACCATTCTTGCAATCCAGTCCGGCATTCCAATGGCGCGTATTGAACTGCTTGACGCGATGCAGGTGCGCGCCTGCAACAACTATTCCAACCTCGATTTTGAAGAGGTTCCGACGCTTTTTCTTGAATTTCATGGCAGCACCGCTGGCGTGAAAGAACAAACTGAAATGTTTGGCGAAATCGCCGCTGATTTTGGCGGATCAGATTTCGAATGGGTAACGGCAACCGAAGACCGTAACCGGCTGTGGAAGGCCCGCCACAACGCGGCCTACGCGATATCGACCTTGCGCCCCGGAGCGCAAATGATTGCAACGGATGCCTGTGTCCCGATCTCAAGATTGGCGGATTGTGTGGTCGAGACCCAAAAGGATGTCGAGGAAACAGGGCTAATCGCCTCAATTGTTGGCCATGTGGGTGACGGAAATTTTCATGTTACCCCACTTGTCGATATCAATGATCCAAAAGAGGTTGAAGCAGTCGAGGCCTTTATCGACCGGCTCAACAAACGCGCGATAGACATGGATGGAACCTGCACCGGCGAACATGGCATCGGGCAGGGCAAGCGGCGGTATATGCAAGCAGAATATGGCGATGGTGCCGATCTTATGGTTGCCATAAAAAAGACCATTGATCCTGACAATATTATGAACCCGGGAAAAGTTGTATCTTTCGACTGACAAGTGATTCTTTTACCGAAGTTTGTAAACCAGATGGCCGCCATTTAAGCCGCGCCCGATTGTTGGAGATGAAACCCTGAACCGGATGTTCGTGTTTTTTGGTGGTTTGCTGGTGATAGCTCTCATCACAGCACTGGTTGCACCCAACTTTGTTGAGTGGAGCGATTACCGTGCCGAATTTGAAAAGCAGGCCGGCAAGGTATTGGGGCAGAAAGTTGAAGTGCTGGGCGAAGCCAGAGCCCGGTTATTACCCCTGCCGCGTATTGAGTTTTCCAATGTTCGCGTAGGCGGCGGCGAAGGAAAAGACCCGATGATGCTGGTTGACAGTTTCCGCGTTGATGCGGAGCTGGCGCCATTGCTCAAGGGCGAAGTCATCATCGTCGATATGGAATTGCAAAATCCGCGGGTAAACATAGCCGTTGGCAAAAACGGGGTGGTTGACTGGACTGCGCGAAAACTGGGTGGTGTTGATCCTGAAGATGTCTTGCTGGAGAAAGTGACCATCACCAATGGCTCCATTCGCCTGCATAATATTGAAACAAATCAATCGTTTGAGGCTGAAAAGATTAATGCCGCTATTTCCGCGCGCACGCTCGCTGGCCCGTGGAGGATTGATGGCGACCTTGTCATCAAGGATCAAAAACTCAAGATCAAGGTCAATACCGGTAAGCTGCAGAATACGGGGAAAATCTCCACACGGCTCAATATCCAGCCGCTCGATCACCCCTACAATATCGATCTCAATGGTCCGATTGGCATGGTTGAGGGCGCGCTGAGTTATAAGGGAAGTTTCAAGATAAAGGCGGTATCGAGCAAAAAATCCACCAATGGCAAACCCGCAATCCAGTTTCCCTATGAACCATTGCCTATTCGTGTGTCCGGCCAGATCGATGCCCGCCCGGACGCTTTGAAGGTTCGAGAATTCAAACTGGATGTTGGCAACCGCGATGATCCCTACACCATTAACGGCACGGCGCAGGCGGCTTTTGGCGAGCGTTCGTTGTTCAAAATCGTGGCCGAAGGGCAGCAGATCGACATTGACCGGCTGGGCAAGCTTTCAAGCCACAATGGTAGTGAACCATCGATGGCGAAACGAATTGCCGCGTTGAAGAATATTCTGGATCAGGTGCCGGTACCACCGGCAGAAGGGCTGGTTTCACTTTACCTGCCCGCTGTCGTTGCCGGAGATACGGTCATCCGCGAAGTTGGGGTTGATATCCGTCCGAAAAAATCTGGCTGGCAATTGTCCAACCTCAGCGCCGGGCTTCCCGGAAGGACCATATTACAGGCGGAAGGACTGCTCACACTTGGCAGGAATTTTGGCTTTGCCGGTCAACTGCTGTTGGCATCAAAACAACCGTCCGGATTTGCCGGGTGGTTGAAAGGCGATGTTGATGAAGCGATCCGCCGTCTGCCCAATGCAGGGTTTTCAGCCAATGTGGTATTGACCGACAAGCGGGTATTGCTGCAAAAACTGGAAGTTGTGCTTGGTGAAAGCAAACTGAAAGGCGCATTTGAGCGGGTGTTGTTCAGCAATGGAAAGCCGGTCCTCAACACCATTCTTGACGGCAACAACATAGATTTCGATACCCTGCAGGCACTGTTCTTGTTGTTCATTTCAGACAAGGAAGGCGGAAAGTTCGCCGACCATGATATGGACATCAAGATGATCAGCGATACATTTTCGATTTTTGGCGTAACTGCAAAATCGGTCGCAACCGCGTTGAAATTTTCAGATGGCCGTTTGGTGATTGACCAGTTGGAGATCGGTGATCTTGTCGGTGCAAAAATTTCGGCAGCCGGCGAAATTGAAGATCTTCTCAATCGACCTTCAGGCCAGATCAAGATTGCGGCCACCGCTGCCAAATCAGAAGAACTTTTGAAACTTCTTCAAAAAACCTTCGGGAATAATCCGGTCATCGACAATCTAACCGAAGAACCATCGCTGGTTGAAAATTTGAAGATCAACGCCGACATCAAGGCACTGACCAATAGTGATACATCAAATTTCGCACTCAATTTGACCGGTACAGCAGGCGATACCGCTGTGGATCTTGATTTGAAGCTGACCGGTGCGATTCAAAATCTGTTGAATGCCAAAGGCGAGATGAATGTGTCGCTGGAAAATTCCACGCCCCATAAACTATTACGTCAACTTGCGATGCCGGTTTTGCCGCTGGAGGTGGATGGAGGATTAAAGGTCACAGCCCGGTTGACCGGAATAGCCAGCGAAAGCGTAAAAATTGGCTATGAAGCAACGCTTGGCCAAACCAGTTTTAATGGCAGCGGAGAAATTGACCGGGTCAATAAAACCGCTGTTCGCAGCCGGTTTGATGTCGATCTAAAAACACCGGACATCGACCCGATTATGCTTTTGGCCGGTTATTCGTTCCCGGGAATCGGGCAGGGCAGCCCCGTGGATCTCTCGGCCAATGTCACATCACTTGGTTCCTGGCTGTCGATCAAAAATATTGAGGGCAGGGTTGGTGGACAGGAAATCAACGCAAAGTTCATCGTTGACCGTTCCGCCAAACCACGGTTCAACGTCACCGGGTCGCTGGACCTGCAACAATTGCCGCTGGATTTTGTCGCCGGTCTGGTGATGGGCGAAAGTGCACTACAAGAGGGCGCAACATGGAGCACTGAACCCTTCACCCTGCCAAGTTTGCGCGATCTCGACGGCGTAATCAAATTGACGGTAAGTTCCGTTGACCTTGCGCTTGGTGGTTTTGGCTATGACCTTCCCGGGCGCGATTTATCCGCTAAACTGGAGCTTAACGACGGTGATATTGCTATCCGAGATGCGCGTTTTGACTGGTTGGACGGGGAAGTGCGCGGCGAACTTGTTTTCTCTCAAAACCAGAAAGAAGCATTCGTCAGTTCCAATCTTAATGTCAGCAATGGTGACCTGGCGGAAATTGTCTGGAAACTGGAATCCACACCGGTAATTGCCGGAAGATTCAACGCCAACATTAATGTTGAAGGCAGTGGCGCATCTATTGCGGATATCGTGAAAAATCTGGCAGGAAGCGGCTCCATTACCATTAACAACGGATCGATTGTGCGCCTCGACCCAGCCGCCCTGCCAGGAATTTTGAAGCAGGCCGATTTGCAGCCGGAAAAAGATCTGGAAGCCGCAACCGGGCAGATTGTTGGCGACGCAATTGGAAAAAATGCCTTTGAGTTTGGTCGCCTGGCAACTGCATT
>JALTNS010000095.1:0-493 GCA_027000565.1 Rhizobiaceae bacterium
GGAAAAAGAAGCTCTGTATGTTTAGATCCGATGAAGATGAGATAATGAGATGGTGGTGTCAGATACTCTCATGTCACTTTTTCAGCAAAAGGAGAGATTCGGTTTTTGAAAGGGAAGTGTTAGAAAAGGTCTACTATAGAATAGATGATTATTTCGAAAAGGCGAAAAAGTATGATCTGTGTCCATATTTTTCTATGCTAGAATTGGCTAAAAAAGCGGATATAGTGCTTTCTACTCATCAATATTTTTTCGATGATGAACTGTTCGAAAAATTGGGTAGACTTGATTTCATTTTCATAGATGAGGCGCACAACCTCATAGTGCCAAATATTTTCGAAATCGACTTAAGAGAATACGAAATAGGTATTGAATTAGATAAGTACAAGGATGGAAGAGAAGACAGATTCGCAAAACTCCTTTGGGAAAGAGGAGAAAAGAAATTAGCCGTTACTTATGCAAAGTTCTACAAATTCGAGAGAGTCTTTGGTTTGAG
>JALTNS010000095.1:503-1681 GCA_027000565.1 Rhizobiaceae bacterium
GTTTGAGGATTAGGCTTCCAGATAAGTACTTAAAAATTCCTTTACTGAGAACTATCATAGAAAAAAGACTGAGTACTGCTAGCAAAATCATTTTTATGTCAGCTTCCCTGTACCCAATTAAATTATTCGAAGAAATATTTAGTACAAGTCAGTATAGGCCCCAGTCAATTATAGTGTCTGGTATGTTAGAAAGCGACGAAAAGAGACTTTTCCTTGCATTGGATATAGGATTATCAACAAGCTTTAGAAAAAGAAAAACAGAAGTTTTGGAAGAATATGCCAAATTAATTCTTTTCCTTTCAAAGAAGTTAAAAGAGAGCATCCTAGCATTCACTCCAAGCAAAGAATACGCAAAAGCGCTCAAAGGCTTTCTTCAAGAAGCTACAATCATTAATGGCGCGGAAAAAAATACATATGGGGAAGCAGATTGCAAAGAAAGCATATTTATTTCATATATGAGGGGGGCGTTAGCTGAAGGCGTGGAGCTAGATTTAGGGGGTTGTAGTCCGAGAGTACTTATTATAGTGGGTTTGCCCTACCCTAAGATTGATGAAAAGACGCATTTAGTGCTTTCTAGTCTTTCTAAGGCATATGGTCTGGAAGACACAGAATTCTACGAGGCATACCTTTACTCTAGTATGATTTCAGCTTTGGTTCAAGCGTCTGGAAGGGTAGGTAGGAGAGAAAAAGGCGTGGTTGTGATTGTTGATAACAGGTTTCCGCTTTTGAAAATCCCTAATGTTAAGGTGGTAAAAAACATTTATACGCTGATTAATACAATTTATAGGTATCTCGGTGAATAAATATGATCTTCAGGAAACGTTTCTCTGAAGGTGAAGTAGAGGGACTTGTTAGAGACATTTTCGAGGAAGCAACAGGCTTAAAGTATCTAACCGACGACGTATTAGATGCGGCGTATGAGGTTTATAGTTTCGCGGAATCCCAATCTCTTGTTAAACAGGTCAGAAGTGATTATATAATCGTAGAGGAAAGCGAAAAATCCTGGAGGGATATGTTAGTACTAATAAGTAACCTAGAACCTATTATAAACGAATTCGGTTATGATAGCGAATTTGGACTCGGAGAGGCTTCTAGAGTCCTAAATATTTCCAATGTAATAGTGAAAAAATGGCTAGATGAAGCAGTCGAAGTGGGAATTGCTACAAAGATTACAGAGG
>JALTNS010000096.1:0-11498 GCA_027000565.1 Rhizobiaceae bacterium
AATATGACGGCCATTCGTGATGCGTGTAAGTAGAAAATCATGTCAAAAACTACTCTGATCTTTGATCTTGATGGCACAATTGTGCATTCAGCGCCCGATCTTGCCAATGCGGTCAATCATGTTTTGGCCCCGCTGGGGCACGACGGTTTGAGTGTTGCCGAAGCACAAAGCATGATTGGTAACGGTATGCCGAAACTGCTGGAACGCGGGTTTAAGGCGCGCGGCGTTGAAGTTTCTGAAGAGGAGTTTGAACGCCATTTTGCGGTGTTTCGTAATTTTTATGTCGAGAACAGTTCCGTTGATACAGTTGCTTATCCAGGTGCCGTTGAGATGCTGGAAGCAGCTCACGCAGCAGGTTATTTAACTGCAATTTGCACCAACAAACTTGAAACCATCACCAAATCAATGCTGAATGACATGGGTCTTGCCCGATTGTTTGACGGCGTTGTTGGTGCAAATCCTCCGCGACCAAGCAAACCAAACGCTGAACCCGTATGGCTGGCTATTGAGCGGGCAGGAGGTAACCGCGATAACTCGATCATGATTGGTGATAGTCCTGCCGATATTGGTGCCGGCAAAGCAGCGGGCTTACCAACCATCGCAGTGTCCTATGGTTATACCAATGTGCCGCCACCCGAGCTTGGTGCTGACATTCTGATTGACCGCATGGATCAGGTGCTGGACGCAGTTGTCCAGATCAAAGAAACCCGCCTTTTATAATCGCGCCTGATATAGTGACCTTAAAAGCACTCATTTTCGACGTTGACGGCACATTGGCCGCGACTGAAGAACTGCACCGCCGTGCATTTAACCAGATGTTTGCGGATTATGATCTGGATTGGCATTGGGATCAGACCCTGTACCGTCGATTATTGGGCGTTACCGGCGGCAAGGAGCGCATTGCCAGTTATCTAAACGAAATAGGATACCCGGCAGACGGTGGGTTGCGTGGACAGATTCCGGAAATGCATGCAAAAAAAACCGGGTATTATGCCGGTTATGTCACATCCGGCGCGCTTGAATTGCGTCCCGGCGTGGTGCGATTGATGCGAGAGGCCGTGGCCGAAAATATTGCCATTGCAATCGCCACCACCACCAGCATTGCCAATGTAAGGGCATTGCTGGATACCAATTTTCCGACCGATTTGGTTGAGGCCCTAAAAATCATCGGCGCCGGCGATATGGTTGAGAACAAAAAACCTGCCCCCGATGTATATAAATTGGTGGTCGAAAAGCTGACCGTTGAGCCTGGTGAGTGTTTGGCATTTGAAGATTCACGTAATGGGTTATTATCGGCAATTTCTGCCGGAATTCCGACCCTGATTACTCCGGACACCTATACCGATGATCACGATTTTACTGGCGCAATCTCTGTGGCAAGCGATTTGGGAGAGCCGGGCGCACCCTACAGCTATATTTCCGGACAGGGTGAGGGGCATGAATTTGTCTCCATTGCCATGCTTAAGGAATTTCAGGTTTAATTATTTCAATTGTTTGGTATAGCTGCGGCAATGGCTGATCATCCAAGTGAGAGACAATTGCCCCACCGACGTTCATTTCGCTTTACTCAAGCCATCACCCGCCGACCGGCAAAAAGTGTCAGCCACGGATTGCGAGAGGGGGCAGGACCTGATCCCGATGCTGCATTATTCGGCGAACAGCACCGCGCCTATGTGGCGGCGCTGGAAAAAGCTGGTGCAGAAGTTGTCGAGTTGCCCGAACTGGAAGAATTTCCTGATTCTGTCTTTGTCGAAGATACAACAATTTGCATCGGCGACACCGCAATTGTCGTGCGTCCCGGTGCGCCATCGCGATTTGGCGAATGTGAACAGATCTGCCCCACATTAAAAACGCGATTTACCAAGGTAATCGACTTGCCAGGGGATGGTTTCCTGGATGGCGGTGATGTTTTGCTCAGCGACGATACGGCGTTCATCGGCAATTCCGGCCGCACCAATATGGCGGGACTGGTTGCACTGGCGACGCTGCTGAAACCTCTTGGATATAATCCTGTTCAGGTTAACACTCCGGCTGATATTCTGCATTTTAAGACGGAGTGTGGTCTGCTGGATGAGCGAACCATATTTGCTACCGTGAAACTTGCATCCCTTGGCTGTTTTGAGGGGTTCCGGGTGATCGAGACGCCACTTGGCGAAGAAGCTGCGGCTAATATAGTGCGTTACAATGATGTGGTTTTTCTCAGCGCCGGGTATCCAAAATCCGAGGCTCTGTTGCGGGAAAAAGGCTACGACGTAGTGATTCTTGACACCAGTGAGGCTGCTAAAGTTGATGGTGGCCTGTCGTGCATGTCATTGCGTTTTTGAATATAGATTGGACGGTGGATGAACCAAACCAGGATCAAAGGGGTTTTGTTCGATAAGGATGGCGTGTTGGTCGATTTTCAACAGACCTATGGCATTGCTACCCGCAAGATCATGATTTGGTTGAGTGTTGACGATGAATTTTTGCTAGATTCCCTGGCCAGTGATATCGGCTTTGATTTGTCGGACAATTATATTGACCCGTTATCACCTCTTGTTGGCGGCTGCGCGCTGGATATATGTGCCGTTTGGGCAAATGTTTTGAATAGGCCCAACGACAGGGCATTTCAGGTGCAAATTGACCAGAAATTCAAGGCACTGACGGAGGCGAATGTTGTGTTGATCAAAGGGGTTGAAATGGTTCTTCAGCAATTGAAACCAGACTATGCCTTGGGCATTGCTACCAATGATACGGAAAGTTGCGCTGCTGCCCAACTGACCTTTGCCGGAATTATTGAAAATTTCGGGTTTCTTTCCGGTTATGATACCGGCCACGGGCCAAAACCTGGAACAGGCATGGCAGCAGCGTTTTTGGAAAGGTTTGATTTATTACCACACGAGGTGGTGATGGTTGGCGATTCCGCCCACGACATGCGTTTTGCCCGCGATGCCGGGATGACGGCAATCGGTGTTGCAACCGGCCCGCTTTCAGCCGATGAACTGACAAAACACGCCGATACAATGCTTCAGTCGCTTGATGAATTACCAAGCTTTTTGGAACAGCATTAGCTGCCTCTGGCGCGAATTCACAATTTTATGTCGGCTTTGAATTGTTTAGGGTGACAAGGGCCGAAAGATCGAATAGGTTCGCGCTCGCTACCGGCCAAATTGCCGGACCGTCCGCGGGAGAGCGCATCGTCTGAATAATCTTCATTTTGATGCCGCCGAAGGTGAACACACCCTATATCTCTCAGGCAAAAGGACCGTTGACGGGAAGCACTCTGGAAAGTCAGGTGGAAAACCATCTGCGCCGAAGGTGTAAGTGACGCAAAAATCCGTGTCGCGAGTCTCTCAGGCCAAAGACAGGGGGGTAATTCAGTCACGCTCTAAATGTGACCGGGTTGCACTTTGACCTTTGGGTGATTGGAACTGAGACGTGAAACAAACACCGCTTTTTGAGCTTCATAATTCTGCCGGTGCCAAAATGGGCGAATTTGCCGGTTATTCCATGCCGCTGTTCTATCCGCTTGGTGTGATGAAAGAACATCTGCACACTCGTGCCAGTGCCGGATTGTTCGACATATCCCACATGGTTCATATTGAGATCACCGGCAAAGAAGCCGCTCAGTTGATTGAGCACGCTTGCCCCTATGATGCTGCAAATCAGCCCGTCGGGCAGGCGCGATACACGTTTTTCCTCAATCAGAATGCGGGTGTGATAGACGATCTGATCATTACCCGGCTTGGTAATGAGCGTTATCTGATTGTCGCCAATGCCGGGTGCGCTGAAAAAGATATCGCCCATATCAAGGGCTTGGCAGAAAAATTTGAATCAAGAGTTGAAGTTATTCCGCGCGGGTTCATGGCTCTCCAGGGCCCGAAAGCGGAAGCCATTTTGGCAAAAGAGGGTTTTTCATCGCAAGAGTTGAAATTCATGACCGGGGTTGAACCCAAGACCGGCTGGTTTTTGTCACGAACCGGCTATACCGGTGAAGACGGCTTTGAAATAGCCATGCCGGTTGATGAAACGGTCAGTTTTGCAGAAGCACTTCTCGCCCACGATGAGGTTGAACTGATTGGCCTTGGCGCCCGCGACAGTCTGCGACTTGAAGCGGGGCTTTCACTCTATGGTCAGGATCTCGATGATCAGACCACCCCCCATGAGGCCGGCCTGTTATGGGCCATTCCCAAGCCGCTGCGTCAGGGCGGTACGTTCGTTGGTGCCGTTGCACTGGCTGAAAAAATTGCCGCCGGTCGCACCCGAAAACGAGTTGGCCTGCGCCCCCTGGGCAAAATGCCGGTAAGGGCTGGGGCAAAGCTGGTCAACGAGGCCGGCGATGATGTTGGCAAGGTGACATCCGGTGGTTTTGGCCCGTCATTCGACGGACCGGTTGCTCTCGGGTTAATCAGCCTGGAAGCGGCAGATCATCCGTTATTTGCCGAAGTGCGCGGCAAAAAGATTGAAATGGAAATTCACCCACTGCCGTTTGTGCCACACACCTACAAACGATAGTTATCATACTGAGGAGAAACAGATGAGCACCACATATTACACCGAAGAACACGAATGGCTGAGCGTCGATGGTGACACGGCAACCGTTGGAATTACCAATCACGCACAAGATCAGCTTGGCGATATCGTTTTTGTTGAACTGCCGGACGTCGATGATGAAGTTGAGCAGGGCGGCGATACGGTGGTGGTTGAATCGGTCAAGGCCGCGTCAGACGTATATGCGCCGGTTTCCGGTACCATAACCGAAGTCAATGAAGCACTTGGCGAAGATCCGGCCATGGTCAATGCCGGGGCAGAGACCACCGGCTGGCTCTATAAAATGAAACTTTCCAATCCAGCTGAACTGGAAGAACTGATGGACCTTGATGCCTACAAAGCATTGATTGACTGACCCCAACGGTTCCTGTCCACAATAATCTAAATCAAACGAGGCAAATATGTCCGACTCCCGCCTGTCGCTGAATGATCTTCAACCCGGTGCCAATCTCATTCCCCGCCATATTGGTCCAAGGGATCATGATGTCGAAGAAATGCTGAAAATAGTGCAGGCAACGTCGCTTGATGATCTGGTTGACAAAGTTGTGCCATCGTCAATTCGAACCGATCGCCCATTGGAATTGGCAACAGCAAAAAGCGAGCGGGAATCGCTTTCGTATCTGCGCAAGATGGCTGATCGTAACGAGGTTTTTACCTCGATGATGGGCATGGGTTATTCGGGAACCGTTACGCCAAAGGTGATATTGCGCAAGATATTTGAAAATCCCGGCTGGTACACCGCCTATACACCCTATCAGGCCGAGGTCAGTCAGGGGCGGCTGGAGGCGCTGTTGAATTTCCAGCAAATGGTGCAGGATTTAACCGGCCTGCCATTGGCCAATGCGTCTTTGCTCGACGAGGCAACTGCCGCAGCAGAGGCTATGGCAATGGCCAAACGGGTCGCAAAGTCCAAAGGTTCGGTGTTTTTTGTCGATCATGATACCCACCCACAAACGGTCGCGGTTTTGCATACCCGGGCAGCAGCTTTCGGTTTCGATATTGTGATTGGAGATCCTGCAACCGAAATCGGCGATCATTCAATCTTTGGTGCGTTGCTGTCCTATCCGGGATCAAGCGGCGAGGTGCGTGATTTTCACCCGGTAATTGAGCAAATTCATGCCCAAAAGGCGCTGGCCATCGTGGCGACTGATTTGTTGGCACTTGCCATGCTCACCCCACCGGGTGAGTTGGGCGCTGATGTGGCAATCGGCAATTCCCAGCGTTTTGGTGTGCCGCTCGGTTATGGTGGGCCGCATGCGGCATTTTTCGCAACGCTTGACGCGTACAAGCGCGCCATTCCAGGGCGCGTAATTGGCGTATCCAAAGATGTTCATGGCCACAATGCCTTGCGCATGGCCCTGCAGACCCGCGAACAGCATATCCGCCGCGACAAGGCCACCAGTAACATTTGCACAGCTCAGGTGTTGCTTGCGGTGGCTGCCGGATTTTATGCGCTTTATCACGGTCCGGACGGTATTTTGAAAATTGCCCGAAGGGTTCATCGATTAACCGGAATTTTACGCGACGGACTGGTCGCCATGGGACATGATGTGGTTACGGAATGCTATTTCGACACCATAACCATTCGCGTGCCGGGACAGGCCAACCGGATTGCCGCCAGGGCGCGTGAAAAGCGCATTAATGTGCGTGTGGTTGATGCCAGCCATATCGGCATTTCGTTGGATGAAACCACCCGTGCCAACGAAATTCAAAAAGTCTGGAGCTGTTTTACCACGCAAGCCGCAGAAAAAGTGAGCGTCGATGGGCTCGATGGAAATGTTGAGGAATGCATAATTCCGTCGCTGCAACGCACCACGCCTTTCCTTACTCATCCGGTGTTTTCGCTTTATCACAGTGAAACTGAGATGATGCGCTATATCCGAATATTGCAGACCAAAGACATCTCGCTGGACCAAAGCATGATTGCGCTTGGTTCCTGTACCATGAAATTGAATGCAACGACGGAAATGATTCCGATCACATTCCGCAATTTTGCCCACCTGCATCCGTTTGCGCCGCTCGACCAGACCCAAGGTTATCAGCAACTGTTTGAAGAGCTTGAATCCATGTTGTGTGAGATTACCGGGTTTGATTCTGTATCACTGCAGCCCAATGCCGGCAGTCAGGGTGAATATGCGGGGTTGTTGTCTATCCGTCATTACCTGGAAAGCAAAGGTGAGGGCGACCGCAACATCTGTCTCATTCCGTCTTCATCGCACGGCACAAATCCGGCCAGTGCAGTCATGGCCGGAATGAAAGTGGTTGTGGTTAAATGCGACGATGAGGGCAATGTCGATGTTGACGATATGCGCGAAAAGGCAACACTGCACAAGGACTCCCTCGCGGCACTGATGATCACCTATCCATCTACTCATGGGGTGTTTGAGGCAGCGATCAAGGAAATCTGCCAGATTGTCCATGATAATGGCGGGCAGGTTTATTTCGATGGTGCAAATCTCAATGCCCTTGTCGGTCTGGTGCGTCCCGCTGAAATCGGTGCGGACGTTTGCCATATGAACCTGCACAAGACATTCTGCATTCCCCATGGTGGTGGTGGACCCGGTGTCGGCCCGATTGGCTTAAAAGCCCATTTAGCTCCGTTCGCGCCCGGTCATACAATTGTTGAAGGCGTAAATCCATCCGCGGGTGATGATCAGGGGCAGGGGCAGGTAGCTGCAGCCCCCTGGGGTTCTGCATCAATCCTTCCAATCTCATGGTCCTATATAGCCATGATGGGCGGCGAGGGGCTTACCAAAGCAACAAAGATAGCAATATTGAGCGCCAACTACATTGCACGGCGTCTGGCACCGCATTTTCCGATCGTCTATTCCGGACCGGATAATTATGTGGCGCACGAATGTATAGTTGATATGCGCCATTTTGCCGAAAGCGGTGTCAATGTTGAAGATGTCGCAAAGCGTCTTGCTGACTACGGGTTCCATGCACCAACCATGTCGTTTCCGGTGCCGGAAACCATGATGATTGAACCAACGGAAAGCGAATCAAAGGCCGAGATTGATCGGTTCTGCGATGCGATGATTGCAATCCGCCAGGAAATTGCTGACATTGAAGCCGGTAAATCCGATGCAGAAAACAATGTGGTCAAGAACTCTCCTCACACTCATTTATTGTTGATGAGTGACTGGCAGATGCCCTATGGCAAGGACCAGGCATTTTTCCCGCTGGGTTTCAAAGGTACAAATAAATACTGGCCGCCGGTAGGCCGCATTGACAATGTTGCAGGTGACAGAAATCTCGTTTGCAGTTGCCCGCCAATGGAAGATTGGGAATAAAACTAAGCATATTGAGATTTGATGTAGTTGGTCAGAATTGTCATTAAATTATGCCGGTTATTCCCACTGGGCTGAAATTCTAATATATAAATCAAGTCGATAAAGATTAGGGAAAATTTTACCCAAATCCTTAGCCTGATATTTATCTCACCCGCTTATGGTCCAGGCAACTAAACTGCAGAGCGGGGCTGCAACGTGCTTAAAAAATCTATAATTATACTGGTTCTGACCGTACTTGTCGGTGGCGGGTTTGTATTTGGTGCAGACTACTGGATTAATGCCCAGGAAAAGCCGACCGCAGTGGAAACAATTGTCAAGATTGTTAAGCCGGAAATTAAGCTGAAAAGCGTGGTGGTTGCAAATGAGCAACTTGGTTTCGGCACCGTTTTGACAACCCAGAACCTTACAGAAATTTCGTGGCCGCAAAATGCGCTGCCGAAGGGAGCGTTCTTTTCAATTGATGAGATACTTAAAGATGGTCCCCGCGTGGTATTGCGCCCAATTGAAGTTAATGAGCCGATCCTGTCACCAAAAATCACCGGGTCGAATGAATCTGCATCGCTTTCCAAGTTGATCGCAGAGGGCCATCGCGCAGTAACCATTCGGGTAAACGATGTTGCCGGGGTGGCGGGATTCATCCTGCCGGGTGACCGTGTTGATGTGGTTTTGACCCGCAATATATTGATACGATCCAACAATGGCTCGGACCGCGGTCGAAACTCGAAATCTTCGGTTGCAGATTTGTTGTTGCAGGGCGTGCGGGTACTCACAATCGATCAGATAGCCGATGAGCGATCTGACAAACCACAGGTCGCCAAAGCAGTTACGCTTGAACTCAATACGCAGGATGCTCAAAAAGTTGCGCTGGCCTCGTCAGTCGGTGAATTGTCACTGTTGCTGCGTTCTGCCGGAGACCAAACACTGGACCAGCCAACGACGATTGATCTTTCTGATCTCAGTGGCGTGGCGAAGCTGGTTAATCAATCAAAAGCCCCTGAAATGGTCAAATCGGTTTCTCAGATATTCGTTCGACGACCAAAAAAAGTTGAGGAATATCAGGTGCCTATTGTAGCGCAGTAGTGAAATGACCAGGCCGTGTCGGGGGACAAACAACGGTCTGGATGAAACAGTTTCTCCATCGTTTGATGGAAATGAAAAATTGGGAAAGATGGGCAATTGCGATGACGAATATTCGTGAAAGGTCCGAAAGGGACAAAAAAATGGGAAATGAAGTGCGGAATATTTCACGGAAAACCATGACAAGCAGATTTGTTGGTCGGCTTGCGTCAGTCGTTGTTGCAGTATTGGCTTCAACCATCCTGATTTACCCAACTGTTTCAGTTGCGCAAACCGGTGTGATCAATTTGCGTTCCGGCGTCACCACCGCGAAAGTTCGGGTCACAAAGGGTAAACCCCAAACGGTGCGAACAGATCGGGCGTTCAGCGAGATTGTCGTAGGCGATCCTGAAATTGCCGACGTTAGCCCACTGACAGACAATACATTTTATATCCTCGGCGGGAAAATCGGTACAACCGGTATCGCGCTCTTCGATAAAAACAAGGCGCTCATTGGCCAGATGGATATCGAAGTAACTTACGATACAACTGAATTGAAAAGAGTGCTGCGGGCCAAGCTGCCCAATTCACGCATCAAGGTCTCATCGGCAAACGGACGCATTGTATTGTCTGGCTCCGCCAATGATGCACCGTCAGCAGTTCATGCCAATGATATTGCCAAGCAATTCGGCAATGAGGTGATTTCATCAGTCGGTATATCCTCATCACAACAGGTTCAACTCGAGGTGCGCTTTATTGAGGCTGCACGCAACAAAAACAAGGACCTTGGAATTCGCTGGAGCGTTGCTGGAAGCAAATTCAGTACAGTTGTTGGCGCGACCGGTTTGGTTTCCGGTGGCGCACCATTTGGTGCAATATTGGGTAGGATTATCAGCAATGGTGTTTCCGCCGATGCCCTCATCAATGCCCTGGAAACACGCGGGCTGGCCCGGCGGTTGGCTGAACCAAATCTGGTTGCCTTGTCCGGACAAAAAGCAAGTTTTCTGGCAGGCGGGGAATTTCCAATTCCCGTATCGCAAGGAGCCAATGGCAACATATCGGTCGAGTTCAAAAAATTTGGCGTCGGTCTGGAGTTTACACCTACCGTATTGAAGGACGGTATCATCAATCTGGTGGTTTCTCCTGAAGTCAGTGAAATTGACGTCAGTAACACCGTCAAATATGGCGATATCGAAATTCCAAGCCTTACGGTGCGGCGTGCGACAACCACCGTTCAGCTGCGTGATGGCCAAAGTTTTGTCATGGCCGGTCTGTTGCAAACTTCAAGTGAGATCCGCCGCCGTCAGTTTCCCTGGATCAGTGATATCCCGGTATTGGGCGCACTTTTCCGCAGTGTTTCATTCCGGCGCAAGGAAACAGATCTGGTTATTATTGTGACGCCTCGTTTAGTCAAACCAATTGTGCCCGGCAAACGGATCAGAACCCCGCTCGATGACAGGGTTGCTGGCAACGACGTCGACGTGTTCCTGCGCGGTAAATCCGAACGCAGACCATCCAATGTACATCGTGTTGCCAACAGCGAGGGGAGCACCCTGCCAATCGGCCACATCATGGAATTGAACTAGGGAAAACAAAATGAGCTATTCTTCAAAAATCAAAAGATTGATCAGCGTTTCGGCTGTCCTTGGTTTCACAGTGGTCATTAGCGGGTGTAATCAGTCTCTGGCCCGGCGTGATTCAATCTCATCAAGCTTTGGCAATGCCTTGGCTGCCAACACGGCGCTGCAAACAGTAGATCCGTGGTCGCGGCGGGTTGAAAATACTCACATCCATACGGACGGAACAAATGCGTCAAACGCTATCGAAAGCTATCGCACGCCACCGCCAGCGAGCAGCGGAGAGGCGACCCCCATTGATGCGACAGAGATAGCCCCGAGCAACTAGAATATTTCACGATACACAAACAACGGTCGGATAATTTGATGGCAAATTCACCAAGAATCGGCGCGAAAAAAATATGCGTACTGTCTCCTGATGAGGTTTTAAATTCGCGCCTGAAAAAAGAGGCGGCGGAGGTTTCAAATATCGAGCTGGTGCTCGCAGAAAAATCCATCACTGAGGTCGATCCCGATGGCAACTGGGATAATTTCAGCGTTGTGATCGTCGATTTGCAAAGCTGTGACCTCGATAAACTGGAAGCATTACGGAATTTGATTAGCCAGATTGACGTGACCATTCCGGTTCTGGCTGTTGTTGATCAGTTTGATCCGGGCACCGTGCGTGTGATGATGCAAATGAAGATTTCTGATTTTGTGCTGAAAACCGATGAGAACATCAATATTGTCGGAGCCTCATTGTCGGCGGTTAATTTAACCAATAATACCAGCGCCAGCGCGGATGCAGAGATTTTGACATTCATGCCGGCAGCCGGTGGTGTTGGTACCACCACGCTTGCGTTGCAATCCGGTTTTTTGTTGCACCATGAAGCTAAATCCAACGGTAAATCAACCTGTGTGGTAGATCTCAATCTGCAACATGGTCAATGTGCCGAGTACCTGGATATTGATCCAAGGTTTGACGCCCACGCAATTGATAATGCGCCGGAGCGTTTGGACAGGCAATTGCTTGAGGTCATGTTGTCGACCCACGTATCCGGGT
>JALTNS010000096.1:11508-19572 GCA_027000565.1 Rhizobiaceae bacterium
TTGCAGCTCCGAGCAATCCGACTGATATGCAATCCTTCAAGCCGGAAGTTGTTGTTCAGCTTCTCGATCTTGTTGCATCGAATTTTGATAACGTTGTCATTGACATGCCGCGCTTCTGGTTTCCGTGGACTGATGCGGTCATTCAGGGATCCAGCAAACTTTATGTGGTGTCAGACATGACATTGCCTTGTATTCGACAGACACAGCGACTGGTATCGGCCATTGTTGAAAGACAAGGTGTCGAGCAAAATCCGCAAGTTGTTATCAACCGGTTTGAGCGCAACAGCAATTTTAGCGGCGGCTTGAAAAATTCCGACTTCGAAAAAGCCTTTGGCGATCATTATTGCGGCGGGATTTCCAACAATTACCGGTTGGTACGTGAAGCGGTTGAGCGGGCAATGTTCATTGAAGACGTCAACCCCGGATCAAATGTGATTAATGATCTGAAGGGTGTCTTGTTTGAACAGGCTTCCGGAAACGAAGAGCAGGAAACCTCATCAGTATTTTCATTCGGCCGCAATCTGTTCAAGAAAAAAAGCGCCTGATAGCAAGCGCAGAAAGAGCGAACTATGAGTAGATTTGCAGCGATATTGGGAACGGGATCCAATGAAAATGCGCCTGCGCCGATTGCGCAGTCTTCCGATTCTGCGGTCGAACCAGCTGCAAAAATAGCTATCCCTGAAATGCAAAAGCCTGATAGGTCAGAGGCAGGTCCTTCACAGACTCTGCTTGATGCAAAATCTGATTTACATCAAAAAATTCTTGAAGAGGTCAATTTGGCAGCCCTTGATGAATTGCCGAAAGAACAGGCTCGCCGCGAAATTCATCGTTATGTTTCCAACTATGTGCGCAAGGAACGGCTGGGATTGAACTCATCAGAACTTGAAGATCTGGTGACTGATGTGATCGACGAAATGCGTGGTCTTGGTCCGCTTGAACCATTGATGCGCGATCCGACCATCAATGACATATTGATCAATGGTCACGAAAACTGCTTTGCCGAACGCAGTGGCATGCTGGTGCCGATAAAAATTCATTTCAGGGACGAGGCGCACCTGCTGCGCATTATTAACAAGATTGTATCCAATGTCGGTCGCCGGATTGATGAAACCAACCCGTTGTGTGATGCCCGAATGGCCGACGGCTCGCGTTTCAACGCTGCCATCCGCCCCATCGCCGTTGACGGGCCACTTGTTTCAATCCGCAAATTCTCCAAGAAACCCATGGACCTGAACAAGCTTGTGGGGTTTGGCGCGTTGACACCTCCCATGGCCGAGGTGTTGGGAGCGGCTGTCGGCGGACGTATGACAACGATCATTTCCGGCGGTACCGGCACCGGTAAAACCACCATGCTGAATGCATTGTCGTCGTTTATTTCACCTCACGAACGCATGATCACCATTGAGGATGCAGCCGAGTTGCAATTACAACAACCGCATGTGGCTCGAATGGAAACCCGTCCAGCAAACATCGAAGGTGGCGGTGAACTGAAACAACGCGATCTGGTGAAAAACGCTCTGCGTATGCGCCCGGACCGGGTAATCCTTGGCGAGTGTCGGGGCGAGGAAGCCTTTGATATGTTGCAGGCAATGAACACCGGGCACGAGGGATCCATGGCAACTATTCATGCCAATACTCCACGTGATGCGGTCGCACGCTTGGAGCAAATGCTCGGTATGACAGGCATGCCGATGACAGTTTCAAGTATTCGCAGTCAGATTTCCAGCGCCATTCACCTGATTGTTCAACTTACCAGGCTGTCCGATGGTCAAAGGAAAGTAACCAGTGTGGCGGAAATTACCGGCATGGAGGGAGAAATCATCCAGATGCAGGAAATTTTCGTTTATAAGAGAACTGGCATTTTGCCGGGTGGCAAAGTGCAGGGAGAATTTATGGCCACCGGTGTACGCCCGCGTTTTCTCGACGAACTTGAAGCCCAGGGCATTTCGTTTCCCGGCGAATATTTTGACCCCGACTACCGCCCGCAGGTCGCATGATGGTAGACGCAGTTGTCGATAATCTGGGACTACCGCCGGTCTATATCTTGTATATTGCGCTGGGTTTTGCGGTCGCGGCAATGCTGCTTGTCGGCACTCTGATTGTCTTGAAATATAAAAAACAGCGCGACCATATCAACCGCCGTATTCTGCCCTTGCAGGAAGAGGTTACCCCACAAAATGCAGTATATCTCTTGCGAAACGAGGGCAAAGAGACCGGTGGGTTTGGCCTTAGTCTATCAGTGGTTTGGCTGGATAAATTGATTATGAATGCCGGCAAATCCATCAGCACAAGCCGGCTGCTGTTTCTTATGAGTCTGGCGAGCTTGTTCCTGCTTGCCGGGTTTCTGGCATTTGGTTTGTCAATTCTCGTTGCATTTCCACTGGCAGCATTTGTCGGAATGGCAATGCCGATCCTGGTTCTAAAATACATGAAGTCGCGGCGTATCAAAAAATTTGCGGTACAGTTTACCGAAGCCATCGAGCTGATTGTAAGAAGCCTCAAGGCAGGTCATCCCGTACCAACTGCCATTAGAATGGTCGCGCGTGAAATGCCCGATCCGATCAGTTCCGAATTTGGCATGATCGCTGATGAAGTCAGTTACGGTTCGGATCTGGTGAGCGCAATTCAGGCGATGCAGGATCGGGTAGATTATGAGGATTTGCCTCTGTTTGTGACTGCGATTTCAATCCAGTCTACCACCGGTGGCAATCTCAGTGGCATTCTTGAAGGTCTGGCGTCAGTGCTGCGCGGACGGGTCAAATTGCGCCGTAAGGTAAAAGCAGCGGCAGCTGAAGGGCGGGCTTCAGCTATGATTTTGAATGCAGTGCCGATCTGCGTCATGGCATTTATTTCGGTTTTTACACCGGAATATTACGGCAATATCATCCATGAGCAGTTTATTATAGTCGGGCTTGCGAGTGCCTTTGGCTGGATGATGATTGGCAATGTTGCCATGCATAAAATGATGAACTTCAAGGTCTGATGATGGATACTTTGTTGAAATTAGCCGATCGCCCGGTTTTTTTGATTTTGCTGGCAGCGACAGTTCTGATTGTCAGCATTGGTTACTATGTTGTGTTGAAGGCCGACAAGATATTCACATCCAGGCTAAGGGTGCACAAGCGCATTGTGCCAATGGACAAACTGTCGAAACTGGACCGCGAAACCCGCGAACGAAATGTCGATAGTGTTGCAACCATGTTGGCTGAAAAAACCAACAACCTGTATGCGGCCTCTGATCCCACCTCAACGAAAAAAATTAAACTCCTGATGATCAGGGCTGGATTTTTTCAACCCAATGCAGCGGGAATATATCTTCTCTTGCGGCCGATTATTGCCGCAATCGCCGGCATTGGCACGCTCATATACATCAAGTTTTTTTCCACTGACTGGACGACCATAAATATGATGGTTGCCATCGGCTTTGGTGCGGCCGGTGGATATTATCTGCCGCAGTTTTACATTGGTCGCAGAATCAAGGCTCTCTCCCTGCAAAACCGGCAGGGCTTTCCAGATTTCATGGATCTGATGATTGTTTGCGTGGAAGCTGGTTTGAGCATGGAGGCGGCAATTTCCCGAATTGCTGCAGAAATCGAAAAATCCTATCCCAATCTTTCAATTCATCTGAATATTGCTGCACTTGAGGTACGCTCAGGTCGCACGCTGGAAGACGCGCTTCAATCAATGGCCCAACGCATTGATCTTGATGAAGTAAAATCATTTGCGACGCTACTAAAACAATCGAAAGAACTTGGTACCAGTCTGTCGGGAGCCTTGAAAGTTTATAGCGACGACATGCGTGATAAACGTATGGCAACGGCGGAAGAAAAAGCGCATGCCTTGCCGGCCAAAATGTCGGTGCCCGTAACCTTATGTATTTTACCGGTAATATTGATAATTGCCGCATTGCCTGTGGCGTTCAAAATTTACAATGGCGGCTGACACCAGACAAAACATCAAAAAATTAGATAAAGTTTTACCCTGTTTCCAAACCAGTTCTAAAGGCAAAATTGCTAGGATCAATCCGAGTAATTCCTTGGGGACAAAGGTTTGGGAATCAATGGTAATGAACAGGATAACGAAAAATATCGGAATGGTCGTTCTGGTCTCGGTAACACTTTCCGGGTGTCAGAGTCTTTTGAGCCAAGGTTCTTCGACCAACGGCGGATTGCTTGGCAACAGTGCGTTATCAAAGCCGATAAAACTGAGCAATATGGATGCCGGCAAGAAGCATTTTCGTGAGGCAAATTATGGTTTGGCCGAAAAGAAGTTCAGAAAATCTGTGGAACAAAATCCCACCAATGCCGAAGCATGGCTTGGCTTGGCCGCTTCCTATGATCAGTTGGGATTGTTTGACCGGTCTGACCGGGCCTATGAACAGGCAATCAATCTTGTTGGACCGAAACCGGCAATCTTGAACAATCAGGGTTATTCGCAAATGTTGCGCGGTAACAAGCGGCAAGCGCGAAAGCTGCTGAAAAAGGCCGCTCGCATGGCCCCGGATAATGCCCGGATCAAAGGCAATCTCGAGCTTCTCAAGAAAGCTTGATTTCAGGCTTTTTTTCCTGTTTGGCCTGTTGCCAGAAGCCGCAGGCCCAATATGGCGATCAGCATGCCGAACCATACCGGATCGGCGCGGCGGAAAAAGAATGATTCCAGGCAAGCATTCAAGGTGGTGAACAACCAAATTGACATGAACATTTCAGCCAGCCGGGATGTCGAACCGGTCCAAACGGTTCCGGCAAAATCGGCTGCGGGAATTACGATCAGCGCAAACATCATAACCACCAATCCGGTTAGTCCAAACGAGATGGCGGTATCAAGATAGCTGTTATGGCCGTGGACGATTTCCCGCACATCCCATGATAGTTCAATCGGTTGGTCGAGGTTGGTAACTGCTGGTGTACCCCAGAAATTCTCAAAACCACGGCCAAAAATCGGGTATTCAGCAATACGGTCAACGGTAAACTGCCACAAATCCAGCCGACCGGTAAATGTCGTTCCAGGTGCTATGGATTGCAACACATTGTTGATGGCCGGAAAGACCGCTGATCCGACTGTAATTGTGAACAAAATGCTGAGCGGTAACAGTGCCAGTATAAATCGTGCTGCAGGGTATTTTGTACTGCTGATTATTTTTGGATAAATTAACGCCACCGGTAACAGGGCCAAAGATGTTTTGGAGCCTGAGTTGAGCAGAAATATCAATGACAATGCCGCGACTGAAATCCCCAGCAGGCGGTGTTTTTGCTGCCATGCAAAATAACCGATCAAGGCAAACACAGAAACTACTGCGCTGGCAACATTTTTATGGTCATAAACCCCGCGCCACAATCCTGCATGTTGCGGTTCAGACCCGCCCGGTTGGTGCATGGCTTCCAACGGATAAACCGCCAGTGCGAAATAGGAAAAAGCCAGTGCTACAAGACAGCCACTGGCAACAAATACCGCAAATTGCGAGACATTGCGCGGTAGGGTGACAACGGTCAGCGCGGCCATGACAACGATAACTGAAAAAACCATGGCGCGAAAAGAAGATGCCATGCCCGAAGAAACAGCCACACTCATGACCAAAACCAGACCGACCGCCAAATAGGACGGCTTGATCAGGCGAATTAGTAATCTGCGGTCGACAAGCATTGTCAAGGTTGCAAGACACAGGATCAGCAGCGATCCAAAGCCCAGCTGGTTAACAATGTCGCCATTGGCATTTGCTTCGGTCGATGAAGCGAATGGGTGAAATGATACCCATACCGATAGCATCAGCAGCATGGCAATCAGGCCACGCAACCAGTAGTTTTGCTGCTGGTAGGGAATTTCGGGAGCATTTGTTGCTGCTGGTGGCAGCCGGGTCGCATAGGCGGAAGCCGCAATGCGTTGTTGACCTGCAGGCATATGCCCATAGGCCTCAGTATAACTAGTTCTTCTCCGGTTCGCGATATTGCTCGTTTGCAAAGCCGAATTCCATCAGCAGGCGGCCCACGGCCACGTTAATATGATATATGCCGATTATTGGCGACCCGGTCTTAACAAACAGTGCAAATGAGCGAAAAGGTGAAGCTGCGAGCAATGCAAGAGATTTTGTGATGATCTTTAGCTTGTCGCCAAAGCCGCTGGCTGCGCGTTTTTCAATCAGCGTGGATATCGCACCGTTGCGCAAGCCCCGGGCGTTTAGCCAGCTCATTTCTGTGCGGCGCTCAGGGATAGTTTCAATGACCGGGGCATCGTTTTCCCAGCCGAAGGAAAAGCCTTCACTTTGGCATCTTGAATAAAAGTCAGAATCGCCACCACCCAAAAAATTGAATTTTTCTTCCAGGTACGGATATCCCATGTGGTGCAACACTTTTGCTGCGATCAAAACATTGCCGGTAGAGTATATGATTGGCACCCTGCCGCTAGTCTGATGAGCTGGTTGAAACACCGGATGGCGCGACCATTTTGGATCGGCATTGCCTTCGAATAAAGGGATTTGCGGCCCTCCGACCAGATCAACCTCCAGCTCTTCTGCCGCGAGGGTCATTTTCTCAACCCAGTCCGGGGTAGCAACTTCATCATCATCGATAACCATTAGCCAGCGCAGGTTTTCAAATTGCTCCAAAGCAGTAAACCAACCAGCATTGTAGGCAGAACAATTACCACGTCGGTGGGCATTGACCACAATTCCGCGCAGCGCGCTGGTTTTAAAAAACCGCTTGGCAACTTCGGCACCAAGACCGCCATCAGGATCATTTTCCATCACAATGCAAACGAAATTGTGAGCGGTGCGCTGATTTTCCAGAGACTTCAGTGTTTTTTGTAAATGTTCAGGGCGACGAAATGTCGGTAGCGTAATCGCCACCTCAACAAGACTCTTCTGTGTGTCATTGTTGTCGAGATTTCCCGACATATAGTGGATTTCCACATCACCAAGGGCAGGCTTGTTGTCCATCAGCTGGTTCCCGATTGATATTGGTTTCTTCAATGGCACAAAAAGATGAAGTTTACCTGAATGTGTTCAGATTTAACGCCTCGTTCAATCGTGTCAGGTATGATTGATTCAAATTATCAAGAACCGGAATCATATTTTCCAGTTTCACCGGGAACACTTTGAATGCATTTGGCTTTTGTAACCTCTTTGGTGCTCGATGGAAAACCGACCACAGGATTTGAAGTGGCAAATGAGGCAATTGTTGCGGGGCTTCGCGCAATTGGCTGCAAGATAACCATCATCGGGTTTAGACAAACCCGTCAAGGCAATAATCCTGATCAGGATACGGTTGTATTGCAAACGCTTGATGTGGAAAATGCCAGTGCATCCAACGCGCAAAAGTTTCGCTGGCTGGCCGGAGCACTGGCCAGTGGATTGCCGATTGGTGGCAGCAAACTGCGGGTCATCAAGTGGTTAAAACTCAGGGAAGTTCTAAACTCGTTGGGCGACCTGGATGGCTTGGTAATCAACTCGGTTCAAATGCCGACCGCATTTCCGGAACTGCTTGATTTCGCACCCTATATTTACATCGCCCATAATGTTGAACACCAGTCATCCCGGCAAAATGCAATCAGCGATAAAAGTGCTTTCAGCCGCTATTTATATCAGCGGGATGCTCGTCTTTTGGAACCGATCGAGCGTAACCTGATCGATAAATCCCGATTTGTCTTTTGCCTCAGTGATGAGGATCGTAGCTATTTTGCTTTGGACGACGAGCGCGCGGCAACCTTGCAGCTGGTATTTCCGCAGAATACGCGATCAACAGCAGATAAGCCTGTTGCCCATGATGTCGGGTTAATTGGCACCTGGTCGTGGCAACCCAATTTTGTCGGCCTGCAGTGGTTTGTTGAAGAAGTTGTGCCACTTCTGGACCCGGATATGAAGATTTCGATTGCCGGCAGCCTGCCGCATGAAATCGAAACCCGACACCCGGGATTGAAATTTGTTGGCCGCGTCCCGAATGCGGAAGGTTTTGTTACCCAATCGCGCGTGCTGGCGCTTGTCAGCCGCAGTGGCACCGGTGTTCAGTTAAAAACCATTGAGGCGTTTCAAATGGGTATGCCGTGTTGTGCAACGCCATCATCCGTACGCGGCAT
>JALTNS010000096.1:19582-24509 GCA_027000565.1 Rhizobiaceae bacterium
ATGAAGCTGTCGCCTACGCCAAAGCACTGAACAATATGGTGAGGGATGTCCGTTCTGGAAAAATTGCGCGGCTGGATGGCCAGGGATTTGCAAATTCACAACGAAAGATACTCCATAAAGTGCTGCGAACGGGTACGGCAAAAATCGGTAAATGAACTTTTTGTCATTGACCGCTCGTAAACGCTTGTGCGCTAGACTGCTGTCTAGTGGTAATTAAACCCGGGGGTTGTCGGGCCACATGTTCAACAATGATACGATTTGGTGGCACGATAATTGCTCGAAACAATGAAACTGGAAAAATTGCAATAGGCGGCCTTCCCACTACGGTTTTGTCTATTGGTCACAACTGGAATTGAAAGCAATGCGGGATAACCCGTTTGTCAATTTTTACAACGGATTATCCGCTTTCAATGAAACCAACTGGTCGGTGTAATGTCAGACGCGGATATGGGGACGATTGCCCCATTGGATGTAAATAAGGGGGTTTCAAAACCGCCGGGAGCCGGTTTGCCAGAATGTCGCAACATTCTGGGTGTGAATGTGTGTGTGCATTCCAAACCCTCAGCGCTGGCACGCATTGCAAAACTTATCGCCACAAACACCCATGCGAAAATCTGTTTTCTCAACGCCCATGGCGCTAATCTCGCATGGGTCGATGAGGGTTATGCCGACCTATTATCGAAATTTGAGGTGCTATCTGATGGCATCGGTGTTGATGTTGGATCGTTGATAAATTACGGAAAAAGCTTTCCGGCAAATCTCAACGGAACCGATTTTATTCCGGCGCTACTGGCATACCTTGGCGCTGGCAAGACCATAGCTTTGCTGGGTGCCGAGCCCGGGATTGCGAAAAAAGCAATCCAAAACCTGCAAAAACGATACCCTCAACACGAGTTCACTGCGATTAGTCATGGTTATTTCAGTAATACCGAAGAAACAGCCATTCTGGATGGTTTGAAACAATCAAGACCCGATATTTTGCTGGTTGCACTGGGTAACCCGGTGCAAGAAAAGTGGATTGCCGAAAATTGCAATGCCGAAAATTGCAAAATTGCAATTGGTGTTGGCGCATATTTCGATTTTGCTGCCGGTAAAGTGCCGCGGGCGCCAAAGCTCCTGCGCATGCTGCGACTAGAGTGGGTATATCGGCTTTGGCTGGAGCCAGGACGCATGTGGCGGCGCTATGTGATAGGAAATCCGTTATTCGTTGTCCGGTCCATCTGGCAAAAACTTGGACGGGGCCGCAACCGATAATGCAAAAAAAGTCCGTTGCAATCATTACCCCCAGTTATGCTGCCGATTTTGAACGCTGCCAATTGCTGTGCGACAGTATTGATGCCTGCGCAAGCGGCATTGATGACCACTATTTATTAGTCGACAACGAAGACTATTCGTTGTTTTCAAGTCTTGCCTCGAAACATCGCCATGTGATTAACGAACGAGACATTTTGCCGGAATGGCTATGGGTAATACGGGGAGGAGTTGGGCCAACGGCCCGCAAGCTCTGGCTATCGACCAAAGCCTGGCCTATGCGTGGCTGGCATGTCCAGCAATTGCGTCGTATCGCTATTGCCAGCCATATCGACCACGATGCTTTACTTTACTGTGACTCAGACATGCTTTTTGTCAGACCCTATGACGCCGGGTCTCTATGGAAAAAAGACAGGCTTCGACTGTACCGAAAGCCGGATGGCATCACCAAAGATCTCAAAGAACACCTCAAATGGCTTGAAGGCACGAACAGGCTGTTGGGTTTGCCCGCACCAAACGTACCTCATGATGACTATATCAACAATCTGGTCAGCTGGCGCCGCATAAATGTGCTTGCCATGTGCCGTCATATTGAAAACATCAGCGGTCGGGACTGGGTATCTGCCATTGCCCGTAATCGGACATTTTCGGAATGCATGATTTACGGATGTTATGTTGACAAGGTTCAAGGTGAAAATTCAGGCCACTGGCATGCAGATAACGGCCTTTGCCTGACCTATTGGGGCGGGGCGGCCCTCGACCCCGGGACACTTCAACAATTTGTCGGGCAGATGAGTGAAGACCAATATGCAATCGGCATTCAGTCATTTACCAATACGGATGCAGGAATGTTGCGGGCTTTGTTGGACAATGCTGCGTAGCAGCCTGCTGTTTCTACGCTTGTTCTTTTGAACCGTCACGCAGTTTCAATGCGATGCCATAAGTTGCATAGGCCGACAGAATATATAACAGTGCAAACACTCCGTTGAGCCAAAGCGCACGTTCAAAAAAACCTTGCATTGTTGTCAGCAGCATTATCAATAATCCGGCTTTAAACAGGCCAACCAACCCTAATATTACTGCGCGCGCAAAGGTCTGTTCGCGGCCATATAGAAGTTCAGCGTGATACTCCACAAGGTTTCTGAAAATCGGCACCAGCAAAACAAGGTACAGGAAACCTGATGCCTGGCTGATACTATTGCCAAGAATGCCAGGTTGAATATTGAGCAGGATCACCAGAGCGATAATTCCGGATATCGAGATTACGGCGATCATCGCTTCGGTTAAAATCCGTTTTTTGACATCGGCAATCGTTCCCCGGTTCTTCATTATGATTTGCACCAGCATGGTATTGAAGGCGCGGATCGGCATGGCGGTTAGATCGACCAGTCGCATAATGATGGAATAAAGCCCCGCCGTGGTTTCGCCGCCGACCGCCAACACCAAAATCTTGTCCAGTTCCATTTGCAGATAAAACAATACCTCTGCTGCGGAGACCGAAAAAGCATCTCGCATACGCCCGATATAGGCTTTTGGTTTCCAGCGGAACCGGGTTTTCGGATAGTAGAATATGGCGAACATCAAAAAGCTGGCGGCATTGGCCAGCATATAAAGCAGCGCCCAGGTTTCCAGCTGATTATTGCCATAAAACACAAAGGCCAGCGCCACTATTGCCCGAAATGCGGTTCCGGCTATCGTCATAAATGCACCGGTAGCAAACCGCCCAAGCCCGTTATTGACGATGATGACAATTTCAGCTGAACGCCAGAGCACAATTTCTGCGGCCATAACCAGCAAAAAGGCCGATAACCCCATTCCTGATGAAAAGACAAGCCAGTAAAATCCTAGCGCCGCCGCCATAACCACAGGCAGTGAAACGACAAAAGCCGCAAGATAGCCAAGGGTAAAAATTCCGATCAGCCGTCGCCGCACTGTTGCCGTTCGATAAAGCGGCGAGACAAATCCAAACCCGGCAAGTCTGGACAAAACAACGCCGGTCGCTGATGCGGTTGCAAACAACCCGAAGTCTTCAAGACTGAGGGCGTTGGCAACGGCGACAAAATAGGCCATCGAAATAACAATTCTTCCAGCCGAGCCTGAAAGCAATGAAAGGTATCCGTAAACCTTTTCGCGATCTATTTCATTTAAAATGGTCTGGGCGGTGGTCATCGACTGCTATTACCTGAAGCCGACTACGAAGCGGCGTGAACTGTTAGACAGAAAAACTGAGGCAATACTAGCATGGGAAGATTAACGCGACGTTCTGTTTTGGGCGGAATTGCCGGTTTGGGTTCCGCTGCTGCGTGGCCAAACAGTGTGTTACCCGCAACGGCTGCTCGCAAAAAAACCCCTTATGGAATTGCGGTGGAATTGGGACCGTTTCGCAAGGACCCGCTATATCGCGCAGCTTTGATCAAATATGCCGATATTCTGGTCCCGATGAACGCGCTGAAATGGGGCCAGTTGCGTTACGACAAGGCGCGGTTTGATTTTTCCGGCGCCGATGAAATAATTGAGTTTGCCAAGCGACATGGCAAGACCATTCGCGGACACAATCTGCTTTGGTATAATTATAATCCCAAATGGGTTGATGCCATCACCACCGCACGCGATGCGGAAAAAGTGCTTGTCGAGCATATTGAGCGGGTGGTTGATCGCTATCGCGGCACAATTTCGTCGTGGGATGTGGTCAATGAGGTTTTGGCCCACAATCCGCTTGAGCAGGGCAGGTGGCGCAAGGGCGTCTGGTTCTCGAACCTTGGCGCGCGCCAGATGGAAATTGCCTTTGCTGCTGCTGCCCGTACCGACCCGGCAGCGCAATTGGTAATTAACGACTATGATCTTGAAAACATTGGACCAAGGTTTGATGCAAGACGCGAAGCCATTCTTCAAATAATTCGTAATCTGCAAGATCAGAATATACCGGTGCATGGTGTCGGATTTCAGGCGCACCTTTATCCGGAACGCGAAATTGATCAGCCAGGGATGGCAGCCTTTTTACAAAAACTGCAACAGCTCGGCATCAAAATACTGGTGACTGAACTTGATGTTATAGATTGGAAACTATCGAGAAACCTGATTAAACGCGACATCGGAACTGCCAGCATCACCGCTGAATTTCTGCGCGCAATTTATTCGCAAGGACCGATAGATTCAATTTCGACCTGGGGAATTACCGATCGATATTCCTGGATATCCGATGTTTTCAAACGTAAAGACGGGGCACCAAATCGGCCTTTGCCGCTGGACCGAAATTATCAGCCCAAACCAATGTTTGACATCATCGAAAAATACCGAGAATCCAATTAGCAAGGCTCATGATTGAGTAAATAAAAACCCAAAATATGGTCCACGTTAAAGGTTTGTTATCCATGCCAATTAATAAATAGGTAAGAGCTCGCAGCAGATTCTGACCAGGCTCTCTTGGTGATGGAGTGAACCTCAGTAAATGTTTGAATTCTTGGGAAAAAACACCGGGAAGAAGGGAAGGGGGGCAAGCTCGGGGAAATCCGATCAGGCTTCGCTGCTTGATGTCGTGGTGCCTTTTCCCGAACAGGGTCCCCAGGCAAGCGGAAATTCCACCAGTACATCGGCACATACTTCACTGTTGAGCCAGTTTGACAAAATAGCCCTTGATAAAGAACAAGAGGCCGCTGAAAAGCGTGAACTGGAACGT
>JALTNS010000097.1 GCA_027000565.1 Rhizobiaceae bacterium
GTTCTGGACTGGGCAATGATTTGGCCTTCGATAGTTCTCCCATTTTTGAAATAAACGATATCGGCATGAAGCACGCCGGCAGAGAAGAAGACGATCAGGCATATGATTGCAAATGTTTTCATGGTATTCGGCTCCCCTTGGTTTACGGTACGGCGACAATCCCCAGTAGGGTATTGCCTCCCGGGCTGACGTTGAGCCAGCTGAGAGCATCCGCTGAAGTGCGAATCAGGCCTGTGCCGCCTACCTTCACAAACAGGCTCTGCCCAAATGTAATTCCGTATAGGGTATCAGTACCTCCTATACTGGCATCACTCCAGGGCGGGGCACCATCGGCATCCCATTTGACAGCCCCTGCACTTCCAACAGCGACAAACTTGCCATTGGCATACGTGACATCTCTTAAGGCAGGCATGGCCCCGCCGCTGGCATCCGCGAATGTTCCCGTGTTCCCGGAAGCCGAGCTGATGATTCCATTCGAAGTGCCATTCGTTCCAACAGCAACATACAAACCAGCCGACTGCGTGATTCCATAAAAAGGAACAGCGCCGGCACCGAGAGCCCCGGCACAAGTCCAACTTCCTGCGGTGGCGGTAGTCGAGGTGCATTCTGTATTGCTGTCTCCAACTACAATGAATCGACTTCCATCGTGCAAAATGCCGCGTAGATTGTTGGCACTACCAGTTGCATTGTTTGTCCAGCTTCCCCCATCCCCGCTTGCAGAAGACCAGATGTTTCCACTGTTGCCGATCGCGACAAACAGGCCGTTGGCGTAGATAATACGATTCATATTGGCGCTAGCGAATTCACCAAAGCAGGTCCAGGAACCTGCACTGGCATTGGTGGAAGTGCATACCTGGCCGTTGCCGCCCACAGCCACAAATTTCGAACCGCTGTAGGCAATGGCATTCAGGCTATTGGTAGTAGTCCCCGGGCTTACATCCGTCCAGCTAGCGGCGCTGGCATCAGCAGATGTCCAGATTTGTCCACTCAAACCGACCGCTACAAACTTTACGCCGGTAGCCGTGCTGCCCCCATTGAGTCCTGAAAGGCTTCCATTCAGGGCACTGCGAATCAATTGGGTTGCTAAGAAATCGGGGCTGGCCGGGTCGTTGGGATTATTCAGCTTGGGTGCGCAATGGATTGCCAAAAAAACGGATATCGCCAAGGCAAGCGCCGTTCGAATAAAAAAAGAATCCTGGGTTGTTTTTTGGTGTTTCATACGGCTGCTCACTGTTCGCCCTTGAAATTTCGGTCATTTCCAAATTCAATGCTTGATTGGCATCATCTATCCTTTCGACGATCAGTATACACAAGGGTTAGAAATAGTCTATAGTACAAATGTACTATATTTGCAGCAAGCCCTGATTCATACCAGGATTCAAGATCAATTTCTTCAACAGTGCCGTCAAAATATTGTATTTCTGCCAACCCTTTGGTCTTGTCAAATGCAACAACTTCAAAAGATTCATTTGAGTCATTTTTGTACCAGTCACCTATTACAGGTGGAGATTCAATTGTCATAATAATTCCCCGATTTTCAAGTTGTAAATTGTTCAACAAGTCTGAAAAAAATTACGTGGTTTATTTAAGGAACCTCTGATCAATTCATGCACGAACATCTTACACCTGAAAAAACCAGTTTCTGCGTTGCGAATTTTCGCAATAGCGCGCTATTAC
>JALTNS010000098.1 GCA_027000565.1 Rhizobiaceae bacterium
CTTCTGATAATATTATCGGGGGCGACCATAATGATGATCTGCATGACAGTCTGTGTGCCTGCCTGCACGCACTTTTGCCTGCACTGCGGATAGAGCAGGCTGAGCTTGTCCGCCGGGTAGATTTGGCCGAGGAGCCACGAAAATCAGTTGCAGCCGACCTTGGTGTAAGCCTTGGCACACTTGCGGTAAAACTGCACCGCGCAAGGCAGGTATTGCGCCGAGCTTTGCTTTCCACCTGCGCCAGTTGTGTCAAAAATGGCTTTGACGATTGTGGCTGTGGCTCGGGCAAAAAACTGGCGCCAGATACCTGAAATCTAAATATTCACGACGATTTTGCCAAAAAGCTGGAAAAAACCCTCCAAAAGCTGTAATGTTTTTGGAGATTGTGCGTCTTTATATTCAGAGATGAGTGTTTAGAGCATCGGTAAATTTCGTTGCTCGTAAAAAGAGGAGCGATCAAAATGAGCAGCAACACAATTACTCTGCAATCGAATGCACCACGAATTCCTGTCTATGCGCTTGGCATGAGCCTTGGAATATTTTTCGCAATTACCTTCGCCCTGTGTGTTGTATTTGGCCTGCTGTTTCCGGGCGCGACAATGTATCAGGCATGGCTACCACTTTTGCCCTGGGTAACATGGATCAGCTGGCCCAGCGTATTCCTCGGACTGGCCGAAACATTTGCCTATGGTTGGTTCGTTGCGCTGTTTTTTGCGCCGCTGTACAATTATTTTTCAAAAAACAACAACTGAACGAGGTTTCAAGAACAACAGATCAGAAAATGTAAGGAGTAGTCCAATGATACTATCCCGTTTACTCACCCAAATGGTGAAAACTGGCACCCTTCGAGTAATCGATGCCAATGGCAGATTACATACTTTTGCCGGTGCGCCGGGGCCAAAAGTCACCATCAAACTGCATGATAAAGCGTTGCATACCAGCCTTTATCTCAACCCCGAGCTAGTGCTCGGCGAGGCCTATATGGATGGCACATTGACCATCGAAGAAGGCAATCTGTCAGATTTGTTCGAGATTATGGCGCTAAACGAAAGACATGCTCAGTCTGACCTTTTATTTGCGTTGCGTGACCGGATTTCGCGAATATTCCGCCGGTGGCAGCAGTATAATCCGATCCACCTGTCGCAAAAAAATGTCGCCCATCACTATGACTTGCCGGACCGGTTATATGATCTGTTTCTGGATGACGATCGGCAATATTCCTGCGCCTATTTTAAGAACAGCAATGACAATCTGTCCACCGCACAAATGGCAAAACAGCGCCATCTCGCGGCCAAATTACTGCTGAAGCCCGGCCAAAAGGTTCTCGACATCGGGTCGGGATGGGGCGGTTTGGCACTTTATCTGGCAAAGGAGGGCGGCGCTGATGTTACGGGTTTGACCCTGTCGCACTCGCAATTAAAAGTCGCGCGCGAGCGGGCGCTCAAGGCCGGACTCAACAACAAGGTGGATTTTCAGCTTCGCGATTACCGCGAACAAAAGGGTGAATTCGACCGTATTGTATCCGTTGGCATGTTTGAGCATGTCGGTGTAAATCAATACGAAAAGTATTTTTCCACCCTTAAGGAACTGCTGAAAGAAGACGGTGTCTGCGTTCTGCATTCGATTGGTCGAATGGCAGGCCCGGCCAGCACGAGTCCCTGGATACGGAAATATATTTTTCCCGGTGGATATTCACCATCGCTTTCGGAAACCCTTGCGGTCATTGAAAAAAGCGGGCTTTGGGTGGCAGATATCGAGGTTTTGCGACTACATTATGCCGAAACCCTGCAGGCTTGGCGCCATCGGTTTGAGGCCAATCGGGCAAAAATTACCGCGTTAATTGATGAGCGATTTTGTCGTATGTGGGAATATTATCTGGTAATCAGCGAAGCTGCGTTTCGCCATGGTGATCACTTCGTGTTCCAGATACAACTTGCCAAACGCCGTGATGCGGTGCCGCTGACCCGGGATTACATCCACGAATGGGAATACGCCCATCCGATCGGTGTCACACGGGAACGGCCCCTGCAGGTGGCGTGATCTGCCTGAATTAAGCTGATGCCGGTGGCAATATGCGTATCATGGGTTCGCAGGCCCTGGTCAACCACTGGCGCACATCGTCGTTTACCAGTGGCGAGAGCTGGCGCAATACATGGCCGTGATAGGCATTGAGCCAATGTAACTCCTGATCTGTGAGCAGGGTTGCATCAATCAAGCGCTGGTCAATGGGTGCCAGCGTAAGGGTTTCAAACCCAAGCATCGCAATATCGCCGTTGATTATATCGTCCGGCCCCCTGGTCAACACAAGATTTTCTATTCGAATGCCATATTCCCCTTCCTTGTAATATCCAGGCTCGTTGGAGACGATCATCCCCGGCAGCAACTCCTGCATCGAACGACGCGAGATACCCTGCGGTCCTTCGTGAACCGCGAGATAGGAGCCGACGCCATGGCCGGTGCCATGCATATAATCCTTGCCGTGTTGCCAAAGCGCATTTCTTGCCAAAACGTCGATATCAATGCCGCGCGTACCTTTTGGAAAACGTGCCAGCGCAATGGCGATATGCCCTTTCAGCACCAGCGTATTGTTCAGTCGCATTTCTTCGCTTGGTTCGCCAATCGCAATGGTGCGCGTGATGTCAGTGGTGCCATCTTCATATTGGGCGCCGGAATCGAGTAAAAACAATTCACCGTCAGCTAAAATGCGGTTGGTATCGACATTAACCCTGTAATGAACCACAGCACCATTGGGGCCGGAGCCGGAAATTGTATCGAATGATATGTCGCGAAGCGGCATCTGGTTTTTTTCGCCATATCTTGCGCGGCAGGCTTCAAGTTTTTTCGCAACTTTAATCTCATCAAGAGTGCCGGGCTGCTGCATGTCAAACCAGTAAAGAAATTCAGCTATTGCGGCTCCATCACGCAAATGAGCGGCGCGGCAACCCACAATCTCAGCGTCATTTTTAATCGCCCGGGGCAGGCGGGCAGGGTCTTTTGCCTCAACAAACTTACCATCTTGTTGATTGACAATTATCGAAAACTTGTGCGCGGCAAGATCAGGATCCAGCATCAAAGTCTTGCCAAAACCGGCAATTTCGGCAATCTCCTGTTCCAGTTCGTCGGGCGTATGAAGATCAGCAAGCTGGGTCAGATAGGCTCTGGTTTCTATGTCGAGTTTGTTGGGATCAATAAAAAGTTTAGGCCTTCCATTTGCGTGCAAGATGGCAAATGATAAAGCCAGCGGAGTGTGCGGCACATCGGTTCCGCGAATGTTGAAGGTCCAGGCGACTGACGACGGGTCGCTTAACAAACAGCAATCGCCGCCACTCTGTTTGATTATGTCCCCAAGTTCTTCGATTTTCTTGGCAGCAAGTTTTCCGGCGAATTTGAAGGGATGAATATGGACCGCCCCAACCGGCGGTTCCGGCTGGTCTTGCCAGATCATATCAACCGGATTTGGTTCAATAGCAACCAGCCGGCTTCCTGACGCATCCACAGCTGTCGCAAGTTTTTTTACAGCAGAGATTGTGTGCAACCAGGGGTCAAATCCGATAGTCCGGTTTTTTGGAAGATTGGCAGCCAGCCATTTTTCCGGTGGATTGTCTGTCAGATTTTCGAACTCAAACTGTGAATTATCAACCTGATTTTTAACCTGCAATGTATAACGGCCATCGGTGAAGACGATCGCTTTTTTTTCCAGAATTATCGCAGCCCCTGCCGAACCGGTGAATCCGGTCAGCCATGCCAGCCTTTCAGCACTTGGTGGTAGATACTCCCCCTGATATTCATCGGAATGGGGCACCAGAAATCCGTCAATTTTTGCTTGGGGGAAAGTTTCGCGCAATTTTGCCAGCCGCGCCGCCGATTTGCTGGGATCGGAAGGATTATCAAAGTTTTGAAACATGGTTCACCAGAAAATGACTATCAGCGACTACATAACACGAGTAATAGACACCGTCATCGAATATCCGATATTTGCTGTTCAGGCTGACATTACTAAAGTCAGCCATCCATCACGGATGTGACTGCGGATCAGTTTCAGCCGCTGCGAGCGATAGGCGGCAACAATTCGCGGTTTTTGATGGGGCAGCAATCCTGAAAGAATGAGAGTTCCGCTGCCCGCCAATTGCTGAACCAGCGAAGCGGACATGCGTTGCAAAGGTCCTGCAAGAATATTGGCAATGATCAGGTCAAACGGCCCCTTTTGGGCAAACAAGTGATGCTCAAGTCCGCGCGATACCACCGTTTCGATGCGTCCCGAACAATGGTTTATTCTAAAGTTCTGTCTTGCAACACGAACGGCCACAGGATCAATATCGCTGGCCAGTATATTTGCATTTGTGGCCTTTGCCAGCGCAATTGCCAATACGCCTGATCCGGTGCCCAGATCGAGAGAGTTTTGGTAATTACGGGATTTTAGGCAGGTTTCGAGCATGTCAAGGCAACCGGCAGTCGTGCCATGGTGGCCGGTGCCGAATGCTTCCCCTGCATCTATCTCAATTGCCTGCTCATGAGCTTTGGGAACATCGCTGTCATGCGAGCCGTGAATGATAAATCGCCCGGCGCGAACTGGTGCAAGATCGCGCAAGGTTTCGACAACCCAGTCTATATCGCCGATTTCCTCACGCTTGACTTCCAGGCCGAAACCATCACTGCCCAGTGTCTGGCGAATTTTATTCTCGGTGTCGTCGGCATCTGCATGATTGACATATAGCGAAACACACCATTCGCCCGGCTGGTCTTCGAGCTCAAACAGAGCGGTTGGTATCCCGTCGTCCTCGAATGCAGGTTCCAGAATCGAGCTGATATGCCACGCCTCCGGTTTTCTCGCCTGAAGGAACAATCGGGTTTGTTTCAATGTAGAATTCTCTAGTTGTGCAAGCGCTGTGATTTTACCGTCTTGCTGACAAGTTCAACATCCTCATCTGGGCCGGATCCGGTCATCATGCTGGCAGGGCAATAAACCTCTATACTTCCAGGCCAGTGCGGTTGCAACGTCAATTTCACCATTTTTATCATTGGAATTTCGGTGCACAAAACAACCAGCACATCATCATCTGCGCCAGCATCAAGAATACTTAACCGAAGGGCAGGGTCATCGGCTATCCGCGCATGAATGCGTTGTAGCGGGTCGGGGTTTCCGGGAATATCAGAATTTTTGTTTTGAAAGATCATCGCACTTCGTCACTCACAGAATGAAACGGGATAGTAGGTTGAAATACCTGCATATAATGCAATTCCTGCGGTGCTGGCAGGAATGCCGCTGACGGAATTTGCGGGAACTGTGCCATGGCAGTTTCGGGTTTTGCCAGAAAATATCCTTGCAGAAGCGTTACGCCGGCTTCCATGGCGATATCAAACTGGTTTCTGTTTTCGACCCCTTCAACCAACAATACACAACCAATATCATTCAGGCTTGTGGTCAGAGTTTTTAATACCGGGCCGGCACCGGGAGTTTTACAAAGATTTCGGAATACCGGGCCGTCAAGTTTCAAAACATCGGGGGAAACCAGATCAAATCTGTCCCAGTCTGAATGGTCGCTGCCATAGTCATCAACAGCGATCGGTATATTGACCTGCCGCAAATTCGCACAAAGCCCCTGAATTATTTCATCGCTGATGGCTTCCGTTTCGATGATTTCGCAAACCACCCGCTCGGGAGTAATACCATGTCGGTTTAGTTCAGACACCAGCAAATCGACTTCTTCTTCAATCTCGTCAGCGTTGTTGTAAAATGCGGGATTAATGTTCAAAAACAACGAAGCCTTTTTGTTTTCAAGCTGGCTGAAATTTCGGATATGTATGTAGCGGCAATGGCGGTCTATTAAACGCAGATCAAACGTGGAATTTTGTTCAAACATGTCTGAGGGAAAAATCGGCGTGCCGTTAAACTCCGGTCGAACCAGCGCTTCATAAGCAAATAGTTGCAAGTTACGGGACGTGACGACATAGATTGGTTGAAATGCACTGCGCATTCTGTAAGAGCCGTGCTCGGCCTGAAACACACCATCACATCGAGAAATGCCGGCATTGTTGGGTAGATTATTATTCAACATCGTTAGTGCATCAATCATCATGGCAGGATATGCGCTCGCAAGAAAACTCTCCACTTGTTTAGCAGATCATGATTGCCAATTGATGAATGAAAATACGCAATATTTATTGGATAAAACTCATTTTTTCACCTTTGGTCGGTTGACGTGTTTCGATAGGGTAAATCGGGAAATATGGATTCAAACTGGCGAAAGGCCAGTTCATCTGAATCAAAGCCGATTTTGTTGGCCAGCGACAAGCTGGCAAATCCATGTACCAGCGACCAGATTAGCGCTTCAATTCCCCGAGGGCCGGATGGGCCTGGAATGACCAAAGATGAAATTTGAGCAAGAACGCCATATGCAGCGCTTGATGCTTCCTCTAGTTCTTCACTCGTGTGCGCAAAAACGCCGCTCGAAAACATCAACTCGTATAACGAAGGATTTTGCTGGGCAAAACTGATATACCCTTTGCATGCAGCCAGAATTATTGACCGTGGGTCATTGACGGTATCTGGCGCCAGATTGCTGATTTCCTCTTCCATGGCCTTGGTGAATTCTCCAAATCCACGTGCGACAACAGCGATCTTTAGATCTTCAAGCTTGGCAAAATGGTGCGCCGGAGCCGCGTGCGATACACCTGCGCGGGCTGCAGTTTTTCGGATGCTCAAGGCATTTGGTCCACCTTCGCGTATCAGATCAACCCCGGCATCAATAAGAGCGGAACGCAGGTTGCCGTGATGATGTGAGTTTTTTGTCTGTGTCATAGGGACAAAATACCTTTAAACTTGACGCTGTCAAATTTAATCGATAACCAGACACCGTCAAGTTGAATATCCGGGAGCTCAAGATGCCACGCATTCCATTTATATTTGTTGTTGTAACCAGCGTTCTGGTTGCCCTGGTATCATTCCGGTTTCTCGCTTTGGGAATTGACGCCGCATTTCCGACAATGATCGAGCATTTGCTCAATCGTCAGACCGCATTTATTGCCCACGTCGTCGCAGCGCCTGTGGCGCTGTTTTTGGGCGCTTTACAGTTCATTACGCGATTGAGGGCCCGCTATCCTGCCATTCACCGCTGGGTTGGCCGGGTTTATGTCTTCTCGGT